>DASXJI010000165.1:0-2068 GCA_036497495.1 Mycobacterium sp. | reverse complement strand
GGCACCGCGGTCGTGCCGCTGCAGGCGCAGCATCCGATTGCGTTGGCGCGTCAGGCGTTATCGACGCATGCCGCCACCGGCGGACGATTAGCGCTGGGCGTCGGACCGTCGCACCACTGGATCATCCAGGACATGCTGGGCCTGCCCTACGAGAAGCCGGCCGCATACACCCGCGACTACCTCGAAGTGCTGCAGGCGGCGTTCGCCGGGCCCGGGCCGGTCGACGTCGAGAACGAACAGTTCACCGTGCACAACCCGAACGACCTCGCCCCGGTTGCGCCGCTGCCGGTGCTCGTCGCAGCGCTCGGCCCGGTGATGTTGGCTCTGGCCGGCGAGCACGCCGATGGCACGGTGCTCTGGATGGCCGACGAGCGATCCGTTGCCGAGCATGTGGTGCCGCGGATCACCAAGGCCGCCGACAACGCCGGCCGGCCCGCGCCGCGCATCGTCGCTGGAATACCCGTATGCCTCTGTGCAGCAAATGAAGTCGACGCGGCACGTGAGCGAGCCAACCGGATCCTCGGCGAAGCCGAGGTGTCGCCGAATTATCAGCGGCTACTGGACTATGGCGATGCCCGCGATGTCGGGGACATCTGCGCGGCCGGTGACGAGGAAGCGATCCTGGCGCGGATGCGCCGATTCGCCGACGCCGGGGTAACCGACTTGTCGGTGCGGCTGCTGCCGATCGGCGAGAATCGCGACGAGCTGGTCGCCTCCAAACGGCGTACCCGCGAGGTCATTTCGGAGCTGGGCGCCCAACTTCGCTGATCACGCCGGCGCGGTGATGTGCGTCTCGGCGAGCTTACGGAAGGCCGCCACCAGTCGGCTGCGGTCGTCGGCGCGGCATGCCACGACAACGTGGCTGGGCTCGACGCCCTCGAGTGGAATCGTCGTCAAATCGGGGCGTAGAGCACTGATCTGCGCGCCGCCAGCCGTAATCGCCACCGCCTGACCGGCCGCGATCACTTCGAACTTGTCCTCCAGCGCGTCGATGAACGGCCCGTCGGGTGCGCGACGCCCGTCGGGACGCGGATCTACCCGCCAGAACGCGCTCCACGTCGGGTCCGAGTCGCGGATCCGGGGCATCGGTTCTTCGGCGATGTCGTCCAGGGTGATCGACTCCTTGCCGGCCAGCCGGTGATCCAGCGGCACCACCACCACCCGCGGCTCGTCGTACAGAATCGTGACGTGCAGCTGGTCAGTCGGAAACGGTAGCCGCGTCACGACCGCATCCACCCGGTGATCGAGCAGCGACTGGCGGGGCGCGTTCCACTCCAGGTGCACGGTGTGCACGTCGGCATCCGGGTGCTGACGGCGCAGTTCGCGGGCCGCGGGGGTGACGATCAGCCCGGTCGTGTAGCCGATGGTGATCCGGCTGGGCTGGGCGGCGGCGCGAGTCTGTGCCGCGGCGCGGGCCGCTGAACGTAGCAGCGCTTTGGCCGCCGGCAGGAAGACTTCACCGGCTTCGGTAAGCCGGGTGCCTTGCGGAGTGCGGTCCAGCAGGCGGGCGCCCAGTTGGTGTTCCAGCCGGCGGATCTGTCGGCTCAGCGACGGCTGTGCCACCCGCAGTGTGATGGCGGCGCGGCCGAAGTGCCGCTGGTCGGCGACCACGACGAAGTACCGCACCAGCCGTAGGTCGAGGTCGACCTGCATCAGGGCATCGTCCATACCCGCATGGTAATGGGCGGATGAGGTGCGCAACGTGCACATACTGTCGACTAACTGCGGTGATGCCTGATCGGTATTGAGTTATTCGAAACAAGTCTTGGACGTCTTCGGTGCCGGACTGCAGGGTGGTGTTACCGCTTCATCGTTACTTCAGGGAGTTTCATCATGCGAGTTTTTGTCACCGGCGCGACGGGCCACATCGGGTCGGCAGTGGTGCCCGAACTTGTCCAAGCGGGACACCGGGTCACCGGCCTGGCCCGGTCTGACCGGGCCGTCGCGGCGTTGGGGGCCATGGGCGCCGATGTGCACCGCGGCGATCTCGACGATCTCGAGGGTCTGCACGCGGCGGCCGCCGCCTCCGACGGCGTGATCCACCTGGCCTTCAACCACGACTTCAGCG
>DASXJI010000164.1:0-5590 GCA_036497495.1 Mycobacterium sp. | reverse complement strand
CGCCCGGATGCCGAGGTGGCGGGGTCATACCTCCACCATCCACCAATGGGAGCCGATTTGCGAGCATTGGCGCACCAGGCCCGCTAGCCGATCGACACCAGTTGGTCGATCGAGTCGATCGGCAGATCGCCGTCCACGATCGCCGTCACCGCCAGCTTGTGCAGGATGATCGCACCTCGGTGATTGTCAAGGAAGGCGATGTCGGCGGCGTCGCGCCCGGTGGCGATGCGTACCAGCGACTGCCGCGGCGCCAGCAGAGTTCCGTCGACGACCCGCCACCGCCCGCCGACGAACGCCTCGGCGACCGCGTGGAAATCCATCGGATACAAACCCGGTGCGTAGACCGATACCACGCGGGCCGGCACCTTGACCGCCCGCAGCAGCGCCACCACCAGGTGCGCGTAGTCGCGGCACACGCCGGCACCGGCGAGCAGGGTCTCCACCGCTCCATCGATCGGGTCACTGGATCCCGGTACGTAGCTCAGCCGGGTGCCCACCCAGAGGGAGACGCGCTCCAGCAGACTCGTCGAATCCGCGTAGTTGCCGAATTCGGTTGCGGCAAAACCATAGAGCTTGTCCGCCTCGGCATACCGGCTGGGACGCAGATACATCGATAGGTCGTGTTCGGTTACCGGCGCCGGGTCGGTCCGGCCGACAATCGTCGCGGCATAGTCGACCGTCAGGTAGCCGACCGGAACATCGAATTTGTGGATGCGGTTACCGTGCGTACCGCTGATCTCCAAAGCTTGAACGGGTTTACCGTCCAACGCAAACGACAAGCGCTCTGACACTTCGGTATTCGGGTGCGGCGCGACAGCAATCTGGAATTCCAGCGTCGTCGGGTCGGTGATCTCGACTTCGAGCTCCGCGGCCACCTCCCGTTTGGACTGGCGGTCCATACGCGATTCCTTGTCTTCGAGGTTGATCCACCCGGGATTCCAGGATCGACAAACGGATGCGAGCGCATATTTCACATTCGGCCGCCGCGAGGATCACCGCAGACCAGGAGGCTTCCCCTGCCGACAGTACACGTGGCGTGTACCGTCCTAACTGTCGGCGATATTTCGCACGCAGCCGTTTCAAGATTGTGTCGTTGCCGATTCGAATGATTTGGTCGATTCGCGGCCAAGACAGGAGCGTCGCATGACGCTACGAAGTGGCCGAGGCTCAACAGATTCGACGCGCACCGGACCCCGGATCACACCCCGGCTGCGGCTGAAGCCCAAGGGATCCACTGCCGGCTCTGTCGACGGAGCGTGGTGGCCGCACAGTGACGACCTTCCGGCCGAACTTCCAGATTTGTTGGCAGTGCTCTCGATACGACTGGGCCCCATCGATCGCGTGACATACAACTTTGCCGACTGGGCTACAGCGCCGACCGAGTTCCCGACCGGCGACGATATGGTCCGACTCAGCGGCTACTACCAGCAACCGGTCAACACCATCCAGGTCGTCGGCATCAACCGCACCAAGCTCGCTCTGCTGGTGGTACCGAGTCGCACCGACCCGGAGCACGCCCACGACATCTTGATGTCCGCGGCAGGGCCGAACAACGTATCGTCAATCGACGGACTACTGAACGATTAGCCCGCGCCAGGGTCAATAGCCGCGAGCGGGCCGACGATTGCGGGTATGCGTCGTCATCTCGGTGACGACCGAGCGGCCTTGTCCGCGAGGGGATTTGCCTGCCGCCGCCACCAGAAGGTCGAGCGCATCGACAATTCCGGTCGCGATGTCGTCAACCCCGGGCACATTGTCCGGACACACGCACACACTGAGATGCATCTGCTCGCCGTGGGTCGTTGGCGTGATGGTCAACCCACAACCTTCCAGCAGCGGCGTCACCGTCTGGATACCGAGGACCTTGGCGCCGGCGCAGTACGCGGGCGACGACTGACCCGCATCGGAAGAGACACTGCCGTGAGAGATCGGCGTCAGTCGTTGTCGCAGATCCAGTTGTTTGACGATTCGCATACCCGCGTGCAGCACCGTCGACGGGATCAACGACGTAAGCGCCGCTGCGCTTCCGGTGAAGTGTTCCTTCTCGTCATCATGAGAATGTGCGGTATTCATCCGCTCGGTAGCAGTGTGCAGGTTGGTAAGTATCTCGACGGGATCGCCCAGCTGTACCGGGACTCGGATCTGGCCCGCGATCGGCAACTCTCGATCGTCGGCGGGCGCGGCCCATGAGTGCGCGAGCGGCATCCACATCGACAGGGGATCGTCGGGCACGGCGTCGTAACGCTGTAGCCAAGCACGCATCGACAGCGTGCACGCGGCCAGCAACACATTCGTGACGTCGCCGCCGAACGCGGTGCTGACCGTCTCCAGATCGGCGTGCCAGACCGAGGTGAACGCGACGGCCCGGCGGTCGGTCAGGGGTGCGCTGAACGCATTGCGTGGAACCGGACCACGCATCGATGACACCGCTGGCGGCACTGAATCGCCTTCGTCGACAAGATTCGTCCCGCCCAGCTGCCTACGCACCACGTGCAGCAGACCAGAGACGGTCTCCGCGACGAGGTAGACGCCCTTGAATTGGAACTCGAGAAGCTCGCTGATCACCTCGGCTATGAGTTCACCCACCGCAGGTTTACCCGGACTCGGTTGCCTCGGCTGGTCGTCGCTGCCGTCGTGGTGGGGATCAGAGCTCAGTAACCGGGACCAGATGGCCGCCGCGCCGACGCCGCGCTCGCTCAGTACCGGCGACAGGCGCAGCGCCAGCGCCCACTGGCCACCCGACAGACCGTCAATGCTCCACGCCTCCCAGAGCATTTCGCGTTGATGACGTGAGCCGGCACTCAAGTGCGCGATCAGGTCGGCGAATTCGCGCGGACCGCCCGGAGCCTGAAGCGTTGCCCGGTGGATCTGCGACGACGGGTCATACCTGTCGATCTCGGTCCAAAATGGCGGGCCTACTCCCCACGGCCGGTCCACCAGCCTGCTGCGGAAGCGAGTCAGTTGCGGCAACGACGAGCCCACCCAGTGCTGTAGCCGCTCGTGGCTGATGTGGTCGGTTGGCTCGATAACGATGAACGACACGGTAGGCGCCTGGTTGGTCGACTTCTCCATGAGAAGACGTAAGCCGTCGACCGCCGACGACCGGACAGCCGTGAATATGCCTCCGGTCAAGCCAACCAGACCCTTTGAACGACAACCTGAATTTCTGTGTTAGAACGCGCGCGTGCCAAGCACGCCGACCGTCCCGACCCTACTCTCGTCCTGGCTGAAAACACACCCGCGGTATTCCATCTCCGTTCACAAAAAAGAGTTTTCGTTGGTCAGGCCGCGCTCTGGGAACGCGCCGAGCGCAAAGGTCTCGGCATTGCCCAGCCCGGTGCCGCCGCCGACCGGGTCGTCGATCCGCACCAACAGGTCCCGCAGCTGGTGCAGCTGACGGGCGTTCTCCGGCTTGTCGCAGTCGGTGACATGGCTTCCCTCGACCTTCAGGTCGCCGACCCACTGGCCGTAGACCCAGTCGTTCCAGCCGTAGTAGCCCGCGGTGCCGAGGTGAAAGCCGGTGGGGCCGGCGGCGGTGATCGTCAGTGGGCGTTTGGAGCCATCGGTGTCGATCAGGGTGATCGTTCCGCGCGTGAACCGCCGGTTGTCGTCTTCGAAGTGCATGTCCTGTTCGACGGACGGAAACCGGTGCGAGGTGCCGTCGGGGTTCTGTTGCTCTGCCTGGCAACGGATCTCGGTGAAGCCGTCGCCGCGCTCCTCCTGATACATCACGAACAGCGAGTAGGCCGACCCGTCCGGGCGAGTCAGGGTCATCGGCAGCCAGGTCATGAACATCTGCTTGATCTTGCGGCTCCCGCGCGGTAGTCCCGGGATCGGTTTGCCGATTCCGGGCCGCAGGCCCCAGGAGTGATCGCGGATCGAAATCCATTGATCGGCAGCGATTTCGACGCGGCTGCCTTCCACCTCGACCCAGCCCGACGCCACCCCGACCTGGTGGTAACGCAGGATGTTGTGCGTCACCCGGTATCCGTCCGGGCTGCGGTCCGGCCAGGGATCTTCCAGCGCTGCGTCGAAACTTCCGCGCAGTTCTACATCGAACGCGATCGGCGCGTGCTCGTTGGCGTCCAGGCTGACCCGGATGGCCCGCAACGGTTCGACGACCTGATAGTGAATCGGCCCTACCTCGGTGCTCGCCGACGCCGACGACAACCGGCGGCCGGCGCGCACCGTCCACTGTTCGGTGCCGCGGCACACACCGGCGGCACCGTCGAAGACGCCGCGATTGGTGTACTTGCCGATCCCGAGCACAACCTGCAGCGAGTTATCGCGGGCGTGGGCGATCGTCCAGATCTTCTCCGTCCACGACGGGTCCGACTGGCTCACCGAGGCGAATGTGTCAACGATCTGATGGGTGAGCAGCTCATCCTCGGGCACCAAAGCGCCGTAGTTCGTTGACAGCAAATCGATTACCTCACTGCTGGGGGACGGAACGGGGATAAAACTTGGTCATATCACTACCCTGCTCGTATTCACGCATCCAGGTGTCCGCCCAATCCGGCAGCGGTTGGTCGGCCGGATCGTGATGCGGCGCCTGCGATAACAGCAGCCGCCACGCCATCGCGAGCAGTTGACGGGTGGGGACATCGTTGAACAGCGTCGGCGGACCACGGCGGTGGGCACGTCGGCGACGGCCGCCGGGCCCGCGGAAGGTGAACTCGCCGTACAGCAGCGACATCGACAGCAGCTCCTGAGCCGAGGCGCCGCGGTCCTCGAATGGAACAACCTTGTCGAAAACCTTTGCTATCGACTCGGATACGGCGCCGACGTGGCTGAAGGTGTCCCGAATATGTTTCGTGCGGTACCACGGGTCGGGGCTGATGTGCCGGTACAGAATGAGTCCGGAGCTGCGGTGTTCGATCTCTTCGACGAAGTGCCACATCATCAGCGAAGCGACGCGCTGATCCCCCGCTCCGAACAGCGAATCACGATTGTCCAGAATGACTTTGAACAGTGGGGTGAACGTCGCCTCCAAGTTGGCGATGTAGGCGGCGTGGAATTCGATCGGCCGCTCCTCGAGCAGCTGGTCGTAGGCGCGGCAGGCGTCTTCGTAGCACTGCTCGAGTTCGGGGTACCGCTGCACCAGCGCGAGCATGTGTTTGCGGTGCGCGGACGCGTGCTGCGCCTCCTGCCGCAGGAACGCCTCGGCCTGCGCGGCGACGTCCGGGTCCTCCTGCAGTTTGTCGGAAGCCTTGCGGACCACGTTGACGATGTAGCGCTCGAACGGGACGGCGATGAAGGTGAACGCATTGCAGAACAGACCGAAATTGGGGTTGTCGGGCTGCCACATGAACGGCACGCTTGCGTCGAACTCCCACGGGATCTTGCGGATCACGAGGTTCGTCACCGTCGCTACCTTTCAATCGACCAGGGCCAGCGGTAGGCTCAGTGTGACATTTGACCCCTTAGATGTAAAGGACACGATGGTGGCTTCCGCGCATACCGTCGTCGCCGAGCAGTCGACGCGACGACGGATTCTTGCCGCCACCTTCGTCGTGCTGGCGCGCGATGGCCGCCGGCGGTTGCAGCTGTCCGACGTGGCCGCGCAGGCCAAGGTGTCACGCCCGACGTT
>DASXJI010000163.1:0-8294 GCA_036497495.1 Mycobacterium sp. | reverse complement strand
CGGCCCCACTGCATCTCGAGTTCGGTGAGGTTCCCTTCCCACTTCGACCCGGTGAAGAAGCCGCTGTCCAGACGGCTCAGGGTCAAGTCGACGATGAGTGAGATGTTGGCGAAGTCGCCCCGAAACCAGTTGGGGACCGTGCTTTTCACCCACGGTAGCGTGGACAGAAAATCCAGACCTCTGGTCAGCGCGGGCCCGGCGTTAGCCAGCTCCCGCAGCGCCGGCGCGAGATTGCGGAAGTTGTCGACGAGCGATTTCTTGCTCTGTTGGATCGTCGAGGCGGCGACAGCACTGAACTGGCCCGCCTTGTCGATCGCATCGACCAACGTCTTCCGGGTGTCTGACAAGACGCCCAGCGCCTGCGGGATCGTGGTGAGCGCCTTGTCAACCACTGGGTCTTTGTCCGCCACCTGGCCCACCAGCGAGTTGAGACTGTCGATCGCTGTGATGATGTCGTCGGTCTGTTTTTTCGTCTCAGTGACGAAAATGTCCAGTTGAGTCAACAGGCTGCGCATCTCTTTTTCGCGCCCGGTCAACGCCGTCGCAAAAGTCCGGGTGATCTCCTGAATATGACCCAGTCCACCGCCGTTGAGCAGAATCGCCACCGACGCCAGAGTCTGCTCGGTGGTCGGATACGTCGCAGCTCTGGACAGTGGAATGACTGAGCCGTTCTTGAGCTGTCCTTGCGGCGCCTCGTCGGTCGGCGGCGCCAGCTCGATGTGCATGGAGCCCAGCAGGCTGGTTTGGCCGACCTTGGCGGTGCTGTTCGCCGGCAGGTGAATATCGCCGTTGATCCGCATGGTCACCAAAGCATGCCAGTCCTGCACCTCGATCTTGGTGACGTTGCCGATGTTGACGTCGGCGACCCGTACCCGGGTATTCGGCTGAATGACGACGACGTCAGGCAGTTGAGCCGCAATGGTGTACGCGCCGTCGCCCTTACCCTGGGTCCCCGGCAGCGGTAGCGAGTTGAGGCCGCGCCATCCTCCACAACTAGTCAGCAAGCACAAGCACGAGATAGCAAGTGCCACAGACAATATGCGTCTCACGGTGTACCTCCGGCGGGCACGGGTGCGGCCTGAGGCACCATCAAGCCCGGCAGCCCCGCGTGGGGGTCAGTGGACCTGACCGCAGTCGGCGCGGGCGGCACCGCGCCACCTGGCAACGCTTGCGGCGAGACCGGTGGTGGTGCGTCAGCGGGCGGCATAGGTGGGCCCCCCGGTGGCGGTATGTGCGGGTTGAGCTTGTCCTCGCTGTAGGTGAGCTCGTTGGGACGTGCCGATGCACCCACGAACGGGTTGAAACCGAGCGGCAGGTAGTTGTACTGGCGGTTTTTTATGATCGGAGACAGATACTGTTCACACAGCTTCGCCGACCGTTTCGCCCCGACACGACCGTCGGACTCGATTGAACCGCAAATGGATTGGACGGTGTCGGCAAAGTTCGACAGGGCCAGAATCCCGGTGACCGCGCTCTGCGCCGGTTGATAGATATTGAGGAAGTTCTGGAACACGTTCGGCGCGACGTGCAGGGTTTGCTTGATGTCACGGCGGCTGTCGTTCAACGCGGTGGTGATGGCATTGAGGTGGTCGAAGGTCGTACCGATGGCTTCGCGGTTCTCGGCGACAAAGGGACGCAGATCGTTGACGGCGCCGTCCAATCCCGCAATGGCCTGGCCCCACTCGTTGGGAGTATTGGTCATCACCGTGGTGAGGTTGGCCAAGTTCTTGTTGAACGACGCCAGCAGCTCGCTGCTCGAGGTCAGCGCCGAGACGAACGTCTCCAGGTTGCGCAGCGTGCTGAAAATGTCCGTGCTGTGGTCGCCGAGCGCTGAAACCGCCTGCGAGAGCTTGATGACGGTGTCGCGCGCGGTGTCACCCTCGCCGCGCAGGTTCGCGGCCGAGGTGTTGACGAATTGCCCCAGCGCGCTAGTTCCGCCCTCCGTCGTCGGTTGCAGGGACTCGGTCAGCTTCTCCAACTGCTTACGCAGGTCGTCCCACTCGACGGGGACTGCGGTCCGCTCCTCCGGAATGGTCGCGCCGTCAGCCAGTTTCGGGCCGCCAGAGTAGACCGGGACGAGTTGGATCGCGCGCGAAGTGACCAGTGACGGCGACAAGATCGCCGCACGCACATCGGCGGGAACCGGATATTGCGACTCGACGGTGAACGTGACCTTCGCCGCGTTGGGCTGCGGCTCGATCTTCTCGATTGTTCCGACCGCGACGCCGAGAATGCGGATCTCGTCGCCGGTGTAGACACCATTGGTGTTCGGAAAGTAGGCGGTGTAGGTGTTCCGGGTGACCTGTTTCCACCACGGCGTGACCATCATGCTGATCCCGACGGCCAGAATCAGCACCAGGCAGATCGCCGTACCGATCTTTGTGGCGCGTCGATGGTTCTCGATCCATGCCTTGCCGCTCTTGACCCGGTTGCCAAGTCTCGCAGGGACGTTCGCAAATGCCATCAGCGACCCCCGTTCGCCGGCACTTCGTTAGGCGCCGGGACATAGACCGGCGTCTGCTGGGGCGGCGGCTTGAGATCCGCCGGCGGCCCGGGCGGTGGCCCGCCCGGCGGCGGCGCCGGTGGTGCCGGCCGGTACGGGTAGCAGCCGGGCCCGGGCAACGGGACGCCGGCCGGACCACACGACTGCTGATCGGGATTGCCGGTGATCGCATCTGGTAGTGACCGTCGCGGCTCGCCACCTTGTCCGGTTCGCGGGTACGGCAACGGCAGCAGCGGTAGGCCGGGCTGGCCGTTGCCTGGATCGACAAGTTGCGACGGCAGCAGCACATTGGGATCAAGCCCCAGATCAGCGAACGCCGCGTCGGTGAACGGCTGCACAAATTGTCCCAGTGTCAGGTTCGGTAGCGAGGCTTTGAAGAATGGTCCCGACCCCAGCACTTCACCGAACGACATGGCGTACTTCGGGATGAGGTACAAGGTGCGCTGCAGTTCCTTTTTGCGGTCGTCCAAGACCGACAGCACAGAGTTGAGCTTGTCCAGGGCGGGCTTGAGCTGCGTCCGGTTGTCGCCGATCACGGCCGAGATCTCGCGTGTCGCGGCCCCGACGTTGGTCATCAGCGCGTCAACCGCGTTGCGTTGCGTCAGCAGCTCGGCCAGCAAGGCATTCGCGTTGATCACCAGGTTGGCGATCTGGTCGCTGCGCTTGCCCAGCACCCCCACGACCTTGTTCGCATTGGTCAGCAGGCTGCGCAGTTTCGCGTCACGGTCATCCAGCGTGCTGGAGAACTGCGCAACTCCCTCCAGAGCGGCCTTCAAATCGGGTGGAGTGTCTTTGAAGGTGTTCGCCAACGTCGTCAGCGCCGACGAAAGCTTTGCGGTGTCCAACGCGCTGATGGTGCTGGTCAAGTCGCCCAACGCATCCGGTAGGTCATACGGCGCGCGAGTGCGCTCGACCGGGATGGGGCCTTCGAGCTTTCCGTCGCCACGCGGAGTGATCTCCAGCATCTTCGTGCCGAGCACGGTCTCGGTCTTGATCGACGCTTCGGTCCGGTTTCCCAGTGCGACGTCGTCGTCGACGGTGAACTTGACCAGCACCTTCGTCCCGTCCAATTTGACGCTGGACACCCTGCCGACCGACAACCCAGACACTCGCACGTCACTATCCGGCTTGATTCCACCTGCCTCGGTGAAATATGCGGAATAGCCAGACTTTCCGGTAAGGAACGGGATCTTTTCGTAGGAGAAGACAGCAGCCACCAGGGCAACGACGATGCCGATGCCCACCAAGCCCACCGTGGTCCGGTCGCGCTCGGCGAGCGGCTTGATGTTGGGCCGCTTGAACTTGCCTTTGAAGGTACTTGTGATCGAGGTCATTTTTTCGGCAAGCACCGTCCGGTTACCTGGCTCACCAGCTTGACGAACGTGGGTTGCCCGTTCCGGCCGTTGAGCTTGATGATCACATCGCAGATGTAGAAGCCGAAGTAGTCGCCGTAGAGACCCTGGCGGGACAGCGTTTGATAGACGTCGGGAAGGGTTTTCACGAGGTCGTCGAAGTAATTGTGATCGGACTCGATCTGCCCCGCGAAGCGATCCGTTTGCACCACAGTGTCTTTGATCGGTTGTCGTGCGGCCGTCAACAAGTCGGCTACCGATCCTGTCGCGGCATTGATGTAGGCCACGTCCTTGGTGATATCGGTCTTGCGCTCAGACAGTGCCCCGACCAGTAGGGAGAGCTTGTCCAGGCCGTCTGAGAACTGTTTGTCGCGGGTGCCGAAGGTGTGCAGCACGACGTTCAGGTTGGTGATCACATCGCCGATGAGCTTGTCGCGGTTGGCCAGCGTCGTGGTCAGCGCGGAAGTCTCGCCGAGCACCGACGAGATGGTGGCGCCCTCGCCCTGGAACACCCTGAGCAGTTGACCGGACAAAGCATTGACCTGGTCGGGATCCAACGCGCGGAACAGTGGCCGGAAACCACCGATGAGCGCGTCGACGTCAAGGGCGGGGGAAGTACGGGCCAACGGGATAGTGGCGTTCTCCGGCAATCTCCTGGGCGGCCCGGGCCCGTCCTCGAGGGCGAGATAGCGGTCGCCGATGAGGTTTTCGTAGCGCACCGACGCTTTGGTGCCTTCGGTGAGTCTCAGTCCCTTGTCTATGGCGAAGTTGACGTGGACAGTGCCGTCCTTCTGCAGCTTGAGGTCGCTGACCTTGCCTACTTCGACACCGGCAATACGGACGAAGTTTCCGCCCTTGAGCCCGGAAATGTTCGAAAACACCGCGCTGTAGGAAGTCCGGGTGTCAAACCGGAACTGCCCGAAGACCGTCACCAGAATGAAGACGAAAGCAAGAGAGACAACGGTGAACGTCACCACACGCGCGATGGCGCCGGTGTTGGTTCTCATTGCAACTCCTTACTTTCGAAGGGCCTGGGTGACTCAAGGCGCCGGAGGCGCGGACGGGAGGGGTGGTGTAGCAGCCCCCGCATAGTCAGGCGCACCGTACGGCGGTTGTCCGGGGTAGGCCGGCGGCAGGCCCGGCGCCGGACCGCCAGGGTAACGAATCAGCGGCGGCTGCGGCGTTCCCTTGGTGACCGGGAAGTAGTTGACGTAGCCGGGGAAGCCGATCCCGGAGTTGGGCCGGATGTCCAGTCCCGTACCGAATCCGGTGTCGGTCACCAGATACTTCACTGGGAAGTTCGCGCTCGCGTCAGGCAGCGAGCCACAACTCGGCCTGCCGCCGGGGCCTCCCTTGGCCTGCACCAGGGGCAAGTTGCCGGGATAGCGGTACGGGTCGTCGCCGAAGAGCAGCCCGCCGTCGATCATGAGGGATTTGCCGTTGCCCCCCATGTAGGCCCTGCCGCCGTTCTCCAAGTACCAGACGGCGCCCTCGAAGGTGCATTTGTAGGTCGGTGAGTACTTGTTCAACAACTCGAAGGTCGGCGCCACCAGGTTGATCGAGTTGACCAGGTTCTGCTCGTTTCGACCGATCGTGTTGATCCCGGCGTTCGAAAAGCCGATGGCATCCAGCAGCAGCTCGTTGAGCGCCTTTTTGTTCTTGGTGATCGTTACGCTCGTTGTCGAGAACGAGTCAAGCGTTGACAAAAGATCTTGCGCTGCAACCGAATAGGCCTCGGTAGTCTTTCCGAACAGCTGCCAGTCCTTGCGGATGGTGGCTTGTTTGGGGTTCACGGCAACAAGAAATTGGTTGCCACCGCTGATCGCCTCTCCTATGCGCTCGCCCTTGCCGCGGAAAGCGTCGGACAACGCCGAGAGAACACCGTTCAGCTTGGCCGGGTCGATTGCACGGACTATCGACTGTAGGTTCTGGAAGACGGTGTTGACCTCGACGGTCGTGTTGCGGCTGTGCAACACAGCACCTTTGGCCAGCTGACGACGACTGGAGCCCTTCGCGGGAACGATGAGGTCGACGTACTTGGCCCCGAACGCGGTGCTGGACTTGATCTCTGCCTCGATGTTGCTCGGCAGGTAACGGAATTCGTTCGGATATATTTTCAGCTTCAGCTTCGAAAGATTCGTGCCGGTCGAGTCGGCATAGGACTCAACACGGTCCACTTCGCCGATCTGGACGCCGCGCAGCTTCACCTTCGCGTCGTCCTCCATCACCAGGCCGGCCCGATCGGAAATCACCGTGAGCGGAATGGTCGTCCGCAGCGTTCCCTCGAACGCCATCGCGGTCAGCGTGCTGATCGCGACGATCACCAGAGCGAGTACCGGTGCCCACCAGATCGGATCAATTCCCCGGCGCCGCCGGGTCTCTTGGCTCATCTCGTCACCCCGACAAGTGGAAATTGCCGGACTGTCCGTATACCGACAGCGTGATGGTCAGCAGAATGAAAACTCCGGCGGTGATCGAAGAGCGCACCGCGCGGCCGACCGCCTCGCCCACGCCCGCCGGTCCGCCGGTAGCGTGGTAGCCGTAGTACGTGTGAATTGCCATCACCGCAGCCGCCATCGATAGCGCCTCGGCGAACGACCAGAGCAGATCGGTGGGGTGCAGAAACGATGAGAAGTAGTGGTCGTACACACCGCGGGACTGCCCGTAGACGAACGTCGTGCCAAATCGGGTCGCCAGAAACGACATCAGCACGGCCACGGTGTAGATCGGAATGACTGCCAGCACCCCCGCCACGATGCGGGTGGATGCCAGGTAGGTGATTGGCCGGATGGCCATCGCCTCCAGCGCGTCGATCTCTTCGTTGATGCGCATGGCCCCGAGTTGCGCAGTGGCACCGGCACCGATGGTGGCGGCCAGCGCCACACCCGCGGTCGCCGGCGCGATGAACCGGACGTTGAGGAAGGCACCCAAAAACCCAGTGAGAGCCTCGATCCCGACATTGGACAGCGTGTTGTAGCCCTGCACAGCGATCAGCGCGCCAGTGGTCAGCGTCAGAAATCCGATGATGACCACGGTGCCGCCGATGACGGCCAGCGCCCCGGTGCCCATCCCCAGTACGGCGATCAGCCGCAGTACTTCACCTGGATAACGCCGAACCGCGTCGACGGTTGACACCAGCGCGCTGCCGATAAACGCCGTTTGCTCCCCCAAGCTGCGGATCGAGGCGACCACCCGGCGCACGATCTCGGTGCCCGGTATGTACCTCTCGTCTTCGGCGGTAGTCATAAGCGCCGCTCCTCCCCGTCGCTGCGCTCCGCATCGTCGCCGGCGCGAGTCATGGAGACACCTTCACACCGAAGGCGGTGGCCAGAATATTGATCAAGAACAGGGCCATGAACGCAAACACCACGGTCTCGTTGACGGCATTGCCCACTGAGATCGGGCCGCCGCCAACGGATAAGCCCTTGTAGCACGCGATCAGACCCGCCGAAAGCCCGAAAAGCAGCGCTTTGACCAGGGACACGATTACCTGCGGAAGGCCGGTCAGCAGTGTCATCCCAAAGATGAACGCTCCCGGTGTGACGTGTTGCACGTACACCACGAAGAAGTAGCTGCCGGTGAGGCCCACCACCGCGACCGCCGAATACAGCAGCAGCGCAACGAATGTCGCCGCAATCACCCGCGGCACCACCAGCGCCTGGATGGGGTTGACGCCGATGACCTTCATCGCGTCGATCTCCTCGCGAATGGTCCGGGCGCCCAGATCCGCGCACATCGCCGTGGATCCCGCACCAGAGACCACGATCGCCGTGACCACCGGCCCCACCTGGGTGACCGAGGCCAGCGCGGCACCTGCACCCGACAAGTCACCGGCGCCGACCTCGATCAGCACAATGTTCAGCGTGAAAACGATGAGCACGGTGTAGGGGATCGACAGCACCAGCGTCGGCACAATCGACACCCTGGCGACGAACCAGATCTGATCGATCAATTCGCGCAGCGCGAACGGCCGGCGAAAGGCGGCGGCGAACGTCTCGCCCGCCATCACGACGAAGTCGCCGATGCCGGTAGCGGGTTTGGACCAGTCAATCCCCGATACCGTCGGCCCTAGAGTTCTCTGCGGCAACGGCCTACCCGCTCCGCCGAGAGCCACGCTCGTGTGACAAAGACCACGACTTTATCCCTGGACGAGTTTGCTGTGTAGGCTCACACCAGCCGATCGGACGGACCCTCCGGCCAATCGGATTCGTGGTCTTCACCAGCGGCGACCCGTAAAGAATTGTCGAGAATCCGGCGATGGCTGCGGCCTTCATCGAGTTTGCTCGTTCTGCCGACTCGTGATGCACGTCATCGCACTCCTCTGACTACGGGGAAGGCCTGGGCTCACCCTGCTATCTGCGGGTATGCACGCGTGCAGGCGCGCGACATCAATGCCGCTGCCCGCCTGCACACACAGACCACGTCGGGAATTTACGGGT
>DASXJI010000162.1:0-4964 GCA_036497495.1 Mycobacterium sp. | reverse complement strand
CAAGAGCGGGAACGCCACCAGCACCATCACGCTGGTCACCAGGATGTTCCAGGTAAAGATCGGCAACCGGAACATCGTCATCCCCGGAGCGCGCATGCACACCACGGTGGTGATCATGTTGACCGCGCCCAGAATGGTGCCAAGACCACCAACGATCAGACCCATGATCCATAGATCCCCGCCCGGGCCCGGGGAGTGGATGGCATTCGAGAGCGGGGTGTAGGCGGTCCAGCCGAAGTCGGCCGGCCCCCCGGGTGCGAGAAATCCCCCCAATGCGATCAGCGCGCCGAGCAGAAACAGCCAGAAAGACAACGCATTCAGCCGCGGGAACGCCACGTCGGGGGCGCCGATTTGCAGCGGCAGCACCAGGTTGGCGAACCCGAACACGATGGGGGTGGCGTAGAACAGCAGCATCACCGTGCCGTGCATGGTGAACAGCTGGTTGTACTGCTCGTTGGACAGGAACTGCAAGCCCGGCGCGGCCAGTTCGGTACGGATGAACAGCGCCATCAGCCCACCGATGAAGAAGAACGCGAAGCACGCGACGACGTACATCAGGCCGATCATCTTGTGATCAGTCGTAGTGACCAGCTTGTAGACGAGCGCGCCTTTCGGGCCGAGCCGTGCGGGGACCGGCCGGCGTGCGTGCAGTTTTCCGATTGAGGGTGCGTGGGTTGTCAACGGTCCGGTTCTCCCCTGCCCTGCACATGGGCGGTCCGCGCTGATGTGGGGTAGGCGTAGAGCAGTTGGCGCCAGGAGGTTGCGAACTTGGTGACGCCGTCGTTTTCAAGCACGGTGAAGACATCGGCGAGGTCGACGCCGACCGCGCTGACGTCGTCGAGCACGGTTTGGGCGTCGTTGATCGTGCCGGTGATGGTGTCGGCGACGATGACACCGTGGTCAGCGAGGGCCTCCAGAGTGTGTTCCGGGATGGTGCTGACGGTGTGCGGCGCGATCAGCTCGGTGATGTACATGGTGTCGGGATAGGCGGGGTTTTTCACGCCGGTGGATGCCCACAGCGGCCGCTGCACGTGAGCGCCGGCGTAGCTGAGTGCGGCATAACGTGCCCCGTCTTCGAACACGTCCTGGTAGGCCGCATAGGCCAGGCGCGCATTGGCGATTGCCGCCTGTCCGCGCAGCGCTATGGCGGCATCGGTGCCGATCGCTTCCAGACGGTGATCGATTTCGGTATCGACGCGGGAGACGAATAGCGATGCCACCGAATGGATTCCGGTCAGGTCCCGGCCGGCTTGTTGCGCGGCTTCCAGCCCGGCCAGATAGGCATCCATCGCCTGGCGGTGGCGCTCGACGGAGAAGATGAGTGTCACGTTGACTGAAATACCTTGGGCCACTGCGGCGGTGATGGCCGGCATCCCGGCCGTCGTGGCCGGAATCTTGATGAACAGGTTGGGCCGGTCGACGATCTTCCACAGCTCGGCGGCTTGGCTGACCGTCGCCTCGGTGTTGTGGGCCAGCCGCGGGTCGACCTCGATCGATACCCGCCCGTCCACACCGCCGGAGGCTTCCCACTGCGGGCGCAGGACGTCGCAGGCTGCCCGCACGTCGTCGGTGATGACGGTGCGGATCGCCGAATCGGCGTCGGCGCCGCGTTCGGCTAATTGGGTGAGCTGCCGCGTGTAGGCCTGGCCGTGGGAGATCGCGTTCAAAAAGATCGACGGGTTGGTGGTGACGCCCACGACGCTTCTGGTGTCGATCAGCCGCTGTAGGTTGCCCGATGTCAGGCGGTCACGAGACAGGTCGTCCAACCAGATCGACACCCCCGCCGCTGACAGCGCGCACAGGATGGGGTTCTGCGTCATCGAAGAACGGCCTGCAGCTGGTGTCGGCGTGTACGCGGGGTTCGCGCGGCGATCAGCAGGGTGGCGAACGCGATAATCGGCAAGTACGCGGCGGTCAGCATCTGCCGATCGCGCGCCGACATGCGGTTAGGCCCCGCAGGGTGGCGCTCATTCATGGCGGCTCGACTCAACCGTGGTGCACTCCGTGCCACCAGATCCGCTGCGGGAGGCGAGTTTCCATTCCGGCCGCACGTAGTGGCACGTGTAGCCGCCGGGGACGCGCTGCAGATAGTCCTGATGTTCTGGTTCGGCCTCCCAGAAGTCACCGGCCGGAGTCACCTCGGTGACCACCGCGGCGGGCAACAGCCCCGATGCGTCGATATCGGCGATGGTGTCGCGCGCAACGCGCTTCTGATCGTCATCGAGATAGAAGATCGCCGAGCGGTAACTGGTGCCGACGTCGTTGCCCTGTCGGTTCTTTGTCGTCGGGTCATGGATCTGGAAAAAGTATTCCAGCAGGGCGCGGTAATCAGTTTTGGTCGGGTCGTAGGTGATCTCGATCGCCTCGGCGTGACCGGGATGGTTGCGGTAGGTCGGGTGCTCGTTTAGGCCGCCCGTATAGCCGACGCGGGTCGATTCCACCCCGGGCAGCGCGCGGATGAGGTCCTGGATTCCCCAGAAGCATCCCCCGGCGAGAATCGCGGTTTTGGAGGTCATCGCCGTGGCTCCGTGAGCTCACGTGAATCACCTTGCTGCGCTGGGCTGTCCGCGGTTTCAAAGAGGCTCAGGTAATGCCCGTAACCCTCGGTCTCGAGGTTGTCGCGGTGGACGAAGCGCAGCGCCGCGGAATTGATGCAGTAGCGCAGGCCGCCTTCAGAAGGCGGCCCGTCGTTGAATACGTGCCCGAGGTGGCTGTCGCCGTAGCGCGAGCGCACTTCGGTGCGCACCATGATGTGGCGGTGGTCGGACTTTTCGACGATGTTGTCGCCGTCGATCGGCTTGGTGAAGCTCGGCCAGCCGGTACCGCTGTCGAACTTATCGACCGAAGCGAACAGTGGCTCACCGGACACTACGTCGACGTAGATACCCGGCTCGTGGTTGTCGAGGAATTCGCCGGTGAAGGGTCGCTCGGTTCCGCTTTCCTGGGTGACGTAGTACTGCTCGGGGCGCAATGCGTTGATCGCGGCCGGATTCTTGTGGTAGTCGTGTGTCACGGGTGCTCCTCGTAGTGAATGCGGCGGTTCGTTACCGCCGGTATGCCAGTGGGGCTAGTTGCGGCCGGCCATGATGCCGCCGTCGACGTTGAGAATCGCGCCGGTGATCCAGCCTGCTTGTTCGGAAAGCAGAAAGGTGATGGCGTTGGCCACGTCGGTTGGGGTGCCGACACGACCGAGGGGATGAAGTGGCGCGAACGTCGCCAGCGTGGCGTCGATCTCGTCCTTCGGAATGAATCCTTCGTAGAGAGGAGTTTTCACCACCGCCGGTGCGACGGCATTGACGCGGATCTGATGGCCGGCCAGTTCGATGGCCAGATTGTGGGTGAGGGCGTGTAGCCCTGCCTTCTGCATGGAGTAGGCCGCCGACGGTGTCACGCCGATGGCCTGGTGCGCCCACATGGAGCCGATGTTGACGATCGAGCCGCCCGCACCGTTGGTGATCATGCCCGCGACCACGGTCTGGGTGAGAAAGAAAAGCGCGTAGTTCAGATCGAGATACGAATCGTAGAATTGGGCGTCGTAGTCCAGGAACGGTTTTGGGATGAAGAAGCCGGCCGCGTTGACCATCAGCGTTGCGTCGCCGTGCTCCGATAGTGCGCCCTGGACATCGGCAACCGCGGATCGGTCGGTCAACTCGGCAGCGATCCCCCAGGCTTTACCACCCCGGTCGGTCAGCTCGGTCACGGTGTCATCGACACGACCTTGCGAGCGTCCAATGATCACCGCGCTACCGCCGCGATCGATGACGTCAAGCGCGGCTTGGCGTCCCATGCCCGCACTGCCACCGACGACAACGATCTTCTTTCCGTCGAACTCTGCGCCCATTGGCGAGTCCCCTTTCCTGATTTCTTCACCTGCTAGGCCGTGTTGAACGTGTGGTTGTGTGGCGCCGAAACAATCGGCGATCGCCGTGCAGGTCTGTCGGAAGTCAAGCCTGGCCCGCCCAGGGGTGAGCTGTCTTCACCCTGCAGCCGCAATCACCCGGGTGAGACAGACCGAGGTCAAGAGGGCGGTATAGAGCAGTTATCCCCAACAGGTGCAGTGCAATTGCGCAGCGCCAAAGGGCACGCCGAAGCGCCTGCACTACCGAATGACGACGCGGATTCGCGCCGTGTCGCGGTCGAGATGTACTTCGCGTCGAGGCCCAAGATCGGGTGTGGGGCGCCGACCAACCTATCGAAACCGGTTGCCGCCATCGGGTACTCGTGCAACAGCAATGCCATACGCGGATATCGTCAGGTGTCGACGTCGAGCGAGAAGTGATGGGCTGAGATCCGCAGGCGGTTCCGCATGTACAGCCGATGTGCCGCTGCCCGATCGCTTCCAACGCCCGAATCCAGGTGGACTCCGTCGCATTGGCGACGCTTAGCCTCAGCGATTACCCACCGCAAGAGTTCGTCGGCAAATCCGTTGCCACGAACTGTCTCCAGTGTGCTCACATCGTCGATGTACATGAAGTGCCCCCATGCAGTCGACCACAGCTCGCGGAAACCAACGATTGATGCCGCCGCACCCGAGGAATGCGCGAACGCGCCGGCCAGCCGATAGCCCGTCGGCCGAAGCTTGGTGTCAATGAAGTCGATGACGGCGTCGACGGTTTTCCAGCGAGGTCTGAGCAACAGCATTGCCTCGGCAGCTTGCGCGGTCTCGCCTTCCGTGATTTCGCGTATCTGAGCTCTGAATTGAAGTTGATCCCGGGCCATGGTGGCCTACTCGGCGATGATATGCATGGCTGCTTCCTCAGCCGACGCAGCGCCGCCGTCGATCCCCACATCGTGGGCGCGGTAATCGGTAGTGGGATCCGTCAGGTCGACGCCGAAGGCGACGAGCCGACCTGCACGGCTGTCGCCGACCTGATCGTCGATAGGCTCGCCATCGCTGTCGGCGCTGTCGCCGATCCCGTCGCCGTCCCACCGGTCGGTCACGTCGGGCACCTCACGGGCCAGCC
>DASXJI010000161.1:0-5292 GCA_036497495.1 Mycobacterium sp. | reverse complement strand
AGGTCGGGCGAGAGCACCGTGGTGTTGCACTGACGCTGAGTGTCACCGATGGGTGCCAGGATGCCTCGTAAGTCGTAGTACTCCTGCGGGTGTGCGGTGAAATAGTTGCGCAGATCCGTCGCCGCCTGCGGACGCGGCTCGTTCCTCGCAGCTGTCACCACCTCGTTGGCACCTGGGTGACCGTTCAGGTACTGGGTGGCTGAGCCCGTCACCGAACTGACCGTGTTGTTCACGCCGGCGGCACTGCAGTCGGGCGCAGCCCATGCCGACGGTGCGGCAATCGTGGCAACGGCCAGACCGGTGAGCAGAGACACGCCGGCAACTTGCCGACGTGCAGTCTTTCCACTGAATTTCGTCATTGTTTGGATTCCTTGAGGTCGTACTGAGAAGGTCGTACCGAAGTAACAGGTTGCCGAGACCCAACGCCCAAGATACGCATCGGCTAGGGGAGGTGACGTTTGCCGAACGCGTCGGAACCGTTCGTAGCCAAAGTGTTTCAGGTTTCTGGTGTGAACTGAGTCGCAGCTGGGGCGGCTTTCGATAAGTAACCGACCAGAGCCGGGCTTCCGTTCTTAGAAACCGGGAGCGTCTCTTAAGCAATCGTGACGTGAGCCGTGACCGAATTGTGACCGGTTACTGCGCCAACGCGGTCGCTTGTTTGGTGGCCTCGAGGATCGGGCCACGCCACAAGTCGCCATGGCCGGGCAGCAGAATCTCGGTGTCCAGCAACGCCAGCGCCGCCAGGCTGCGGATGCAGCCATCCTGGTCGTGGCTGAACATTTCGGGTAGCAGTTGCGGCCCGCTGTGCGATAACAACGGATGCCCGGTCACCAACGCATCACCGCTGACGAGTACCCCGCCGACCAGATACGAGCAGTGGCCGCCGGTGTGGCCCGGTGTCGGGATGGCCAGTGGCTGGCCGGGCAATTGAGCTGCTACGTCGGCGGTCAGCGGCTGCGCGGTGGGGATGCCCTCGCGGCTGAGCCCGCCGTCGCGCACGAGGTGGGCGGTCCACAGCGCCCATCGGGGCCGCCAGATGCGCATCGCGACGTCGATCGGCGATGCCTGCTCCAGATACTCGCGCTTGGCGTGGCCAACCTCGTCGGCGTGACAGTAGACCGGCGTGCCGTGGGTTTTGGCGAACCAGATCGCCGAACCGAGATGGTCGATGTGGGCGTGCGTCAGCAGGATGGCTCGCACGTCTTCGGCCTGGTACCCGAGTTGCCGCAGCGAAGCCAGCACGTCGTCGCGGTCACCGGGATAGCCGGCGTCGATCAGCATGACCCCGTGCTCGTCGGCGACCAGCGTCCAGTTCACCGCCCCGCCCTGAACGAGGTGGAGGGACTCGGTGACGGCGTTCAGCACCGGTGCCATGTCCGAGAGTCTAGGCACCGGGTCACGCGCCGCCGAGGGCGCGGGGGATCGCAAGCTCGGCGAGCCGGGCGCTGCGGGTCGTCCGCCATAGAGGGAGTAGAAACGACATCGTGGCTGAACTCAAACTTGGATATAAGGCGTCGGCGGAGCAGTTCGCGCCGCGGGAACTCGTCGAGCTGGCGGTCGCCGCCGAAGCGCACGGCATGGACAGCGCAACGGTCAGCGATCACTTCCAGCCGTGGCGTCATGAGGGCGGGCACGCGCCGTTCTCGCTGGCTTGGATGACGGCGGTCGGTGAGCGGACCAAGCGGCTGCAGCTTGGCACGTCGGTTCTGACGCCGACCTTCCGCTACAACCCCGCTGTCATCGCGCAGGCGTTCGCGACGATGGGGTGTCTGTACCCGGATCGCATCTTCCTCGGCGTCGGCACCGGGGAGTCGCTCAACGAGATCGCCACCGGATATGAGGGCGAATGGCCGGATTTCAAGGAGCGCTACGCGCGACTGCGTGAAGCGGTGCGGCTGATGCGTGAGCTGTGGCTGGGCGACCGGGTGGACTTCCAGGGCGAGTACTACCACACCAAAGGCGCTTCCATTTACGACGTACCTGAGGGCGGCATCCCGATCTACATCGCCGCGGGCGGCCCGCAAGTGGCCAAGTACGCGGGCCGCGCCGGCGACGGCTTCATCTGTACCTCCGGCAAGGGCGAGGAGCTGTACAAGGACAAGCTCATCCCCGCCATGAGGGAGGGCGCCGAGGCCGCCGGCAAGAACCCTGACGACATCGACCGAATGATCGAGATCAAAATCTCCTACGACACCGATCCCGATCTGGCGCTGGAGAACACGCGGTTCTGGGCGCCGCTGTCGCTGACCGCCGAGCAGAAGACCAGCATTCACGACCCGCTCGAAATGGAGAAGGCCGCCAACGAGCTGCCGATCGAACAGGTCGCCAAGCGCTGGATCGTGGCGTCGGATCCCGACGAAGCCGTCGCGAAGGTCAAGGACTATGTCGACTGGGGCCTGAACCACCTGGTGTTCCACGCGCCCGGTCACGACCAGCGCCGGTTCCTGGAGCTTTTCCAGAAGGACCTCGAGCCCCGGCTGCGACGGCTGGGCTGACCCGCAGCGTGGCCGCTTCCAGTTCAGCGTCGCCGGTCGGCATCTACATCGCGGCGCCGGAAGGAGACACCGGCAAGTCGACGATCGCGCTGGGGATCTTGCATCGCCTCGCCGCCACGGTGGCCAAAGTCGGTGTGTTCCGGCCGATCACGCGAGCCGGAGCCGACGAGGACCGCGACTACATCCTGGATCTGCTGCTGGCCCAGACCACGGCCGGCCTGCCCTACGAGCGCTGCATCGGCGTGACGTATCAGCAGCTGCATGGTGATCGTGACGCCGCGAACGACGACATCGTCGAGCGATATCACGCGATGGCCGCCGATTGCGATGCGGTGGTCATCGTCGGCAGTGACTACACCGATGTGGCCAGCCCGGCTGAGCTGAGCGTGAACGCGCGAATTGCGGTCAACCTCGGCGCGCCGGTGGTGTTGGCAGTCCGGGCCAAGGACCGCAGCGTCGAGCAGGTCGTTCACGCCGTCGAGGTGTGTCTGGCCGAGTTGAGCGCGCAGCGCGCGCATACGGCCGCCGTGGTGGCCAACCGTTGCGAGCCAACACAATTGACGGCGATCACGGAGGCGTTGCGCCCGCTCGCGCCGAAGACCTATGCGGTACCCGACGAGCCGCTGCTGGTTGCGCCGACGGTAGCGGATCTGCAGGCCGCGGTGAACGGCACCTTGGTCAGCGGCGACACCGAGCTGATGAGCCGTGAAGTAATGGGCGTGGTTGTCGCAGGCATGACGGCCGACCACGTGTTGGAACGGTTGCGCGAGGCTACAGCGGTGGTGACACCCGGCGACCGCTCCGATGTGGTGCTCGCCGTCGCCAGTGCCCATGCCGCTGAAGGGTTTCCCTCGTTGTCGTGCATCATTCTCAACGGCGGGTTCGAATTGCACCGGTCGACCGGAGCGCTGGTGGCCGGACTGCGGCTGCGGCTGCCGATCATCGCCACCACACTGGGCACCTTCGAGACTGCCGGCGCGGTGGGGTCGGCTCGGGGCCGGGTCACCACGACGTCGCAGCGCAAAGTCGACACCGCGCTGCAGCTGATCGAGAGCCACGTCGATCTTTCGGACTTGCTGGCGCAGTTGGCGATTCCGATTCCCAAGGTGACCACGCCGCAGATGTTCACCTATCAGCTGCGCGAACGGGCCCGCTCGGACCGCAAGCGCATTGTGCTGCCCGAGGGTGACGACGATCGGATCCTCAAATCGGCCGGCCGGGTGCTGCAGCGGGGTATTGCCGACCTGACCATCCTCGGCGACGAGAGCCAGATCCGTGCCCGCGCAGCCGAGCTCGGTGTCAACCTGGACGACGTCGCGGTATTCGATCCCCGCACCAGCGACCTATGTGACCAGTTTGCCGAGCAGTACGCGCAGCTACGCGCCAAGAAGGGCGTCACCGTCGAGCAGGCTCGCGAGATCATCCACGACGTGTCGTATTTCGGCACCATGCTGGTGTACAACGGCATGGTCGACGGCATGGTGTCCGGTGCGGTGCACACCACGGCTCACACCGTCCGCCCGGCTTTCGAGATCATCGGCACCGCGCCGGGCATCTCGACGGTGTCCAGTGTCTTCTTGATGTGCCTGCCGGATCAGGTTCTGGCGTACGGAGACTGCGCAATAGTCCGCGACCCGTCCGTCGAGGAGCTTGCCGACATCGCGATTAGCTCTGCCCGCACCGCCGCCCAATTCGGCATCGAGCCGCGGGTGGCCATGCTGTCGTACTCCACCGGTGAGTCCGGCTCGGGAGCCGACGTCGACAAGGTCAGGGAGGCGACCGAATTGGTCCGCATCCGGGCACCGCAGGTGCTGGTCGAGGGGCCGATCCAATACGACGCCGCAGTCGAGCCGTCCGTTGCTGCCACCAAGATGCGTGACTCGCCGGTCGCCGGCAAGGCCACCGTGCTGATATTCCCGGACCTGAACGCCGGCAACAACGCCTACAAGGCGGTGCAACGTAGTGCGGGTGCGATCGCGATCGGCCCGGTGCTGCAGGGTTTGAACAAGCCGGTGAACGACCTCTCTCGCGGCGCCCTGGTCGACGACATCGTCAACACCGTCGCGATCACCGCGATCCAGGTGCAGGGTGTCGATGACTCCTAGCCCCCCGCCGGCGACGATGCAGAGCAAAAGAGCGATGTGGGGGCACCTCCCGCTTGCGGGGGAGAGGAGCGGCGGTGACTAGCACAGTCCTGGTGCTGAACTCCGGTTCGTCGTCGCTGAAATATCAACTGATCGAGCCTGATTCGGGTGACTCGCTGGCGGACGGCATCGTCGAGCAGATCGGTGAGCCGTCGTCGCCCGTCACCGACCACGGCGCGGCGCTGCGGGTGGCATTCGAGAAGCTGTCCGACGACGGCATCGATTTGAAGACCTGCGGGCTGGCCGCGGTCGGTCACCGGGTGGTCCACGGCGGGTCGGTCTTCTACCGACCAACGGTCATCGATGACACGGTGATCGCCGAACTCAAGGGCCTGTCGATGCTGGCGCCGTTGCACAATCCGCCCGCCCTGCAGGCCATCGAGGTCGCTCGCAGGATGTTGCCGGCGGTGCCGCACGTCGCGGTGTTCGACACCGCGTTCTTCCACAATCTGCCCGCGGCCGCGGCGGCCTATGCGATCGACCGAGAGCTCGCGGAGAAGTGGCACATCCGACGGTACGGATTTCACGGCACCTCGCACCGCTACGTCAGCGAACAGGCCGCCGCGTTTATCGACCGGCCGGTGCAGGAGCTGAATCAGATTGTGCTGCATCTCGGTAACGGCGCCTCCGCGTCGGCGATCGCCGGCGGTAAG
>DASXJI010000160.1:0-12620 GCA_036497495.1 Mycobacterium sp. | reverse complement strand
TCTCGGCGACGGCTTTGACGACAATCTGTGCCTACGCGATCAGATCGCCGCCCTGGCCTGGGTTCGTGACAACATTGCGGCGTTTGGCGGCGACGCCAACCGGGTCACCGTGTTCGGCGAATCTGCGGGCGCCACTTCGGTATTAGCTCTGCTGGCCAGCCCGGCCGCCGAAGGTCTTTTCGCCCAGGCGATTGCGCAAAGCCCCGCGCTGCCACTGATGGCTGACCGTGAGACGCGCGCTGAGCAGGCGCAACGATTTCTCAGTCGGCTCGGGGTGGCGGCGGGGGAGTTGAAAACGCTCCCGCAGCGTGACTTACGCCGCGCGGCAGGGGAATTGCAACTCGCGAGTGTCGCGACGACACCGACGCTGGCGCATGGCCTGACCTACGGGGTCGAGCTGCTGCCACGGCACCCGATCGAGGCCGCGCGGACGGGTGCGACGGCCCGTGTCCCGTTGGTCATCGGCTCCAATCGGCGTGAGGCGTCGCTGTTCGCCCGAGACAAGACGGCGATGCTGCCGACGACCCCGGCCAACGTCGATCAATATTTCGCGCGATTCGCGCCGCCGGCCAGGGCGCGGGTGCTTGCCGCTTACCCGGGCTACCCGCGCCGCCGCGCGTTGGAGGACATCGGCGCTGACGCGATGTTCGCGGCCCCGACGTGGGCGTTCGCCGATGTATATAGTGCTCACGCGCCCACCTATGCCTACCGCTTTGATCACACGTCAGCGACGCTGCGGGCGACCGGCCTGGGCGCCGTTCACGGCAGCGAGATCGTGCACATCTTGCACACCTATGGCTCGCACTTGGGCCGACGACTGCATCCGCTGGGGAGATGGCTGACGCCGGCTGTAGGCCGCCGGATGCAGAGGACCTGGCTTGAATTCGCCGACGCGGCCGGGTCCGATCGCCAACCGTGGTCTCGCGACTGGCCCCGCTACGACACGACGCGACGGGCCACCCGCGTCATTCGGTCGTTCTCCGATATCGCGGTCGACGATCCCGATGCGACCCGCCGCTCGGCGTGGAACGGGCTGCTAGGGTCCGATTAGTTGGACTTAGCGAGTCGGCCGGTCGGGTGGCCGGTATTTTGTGAAGCTAATTGACACGGTTGGCCGGCACGGCTGAAAGGGGCGTCCTTATGACCCGAGGTTCCAGCGAGTGTCTACGGGTTCATGTAGCTGCCGAGGCCGCCGCATGAACCTTCCGGGTATGTATCTGTCGAGGCCCGCGGTTGTTATTCCGGACGCCGCCCTCGACAACGAGACGGTGTTGGCGCGGGTAAGAGAATCCTTCCGGGGAACCGAACCTGAGTGGGATTCGATCGCGCAAGGCGTTCAATATGTTCTGGGCCGATGTAATACCCAGGTGCGCTACGTCGACCCCGACCAGACGCTTTCGCCTGGCGAGTTCGCGTCTCGCGCGGCGACCGCCTGCCTCTTCGAGAACGGCTTCGATGCGTCCGACATCGACCTTCTGGTTTATGGCGGAATTGCCCGCGAGAACTTCGAGCCCGCGACCGCCGCAGAGGTCGCCGGGCGCCTCGGAGCGAGGCCACTACAAGCGTTCGACGTGACCTGTGCCTGCGCCGGGCTGGTTGAGGCGATACACGTCGTCGCCGGTTACTTCGCCCTGCATCCAGAGATCAAAACGGCGCTGGTATGCGCGGGCGAACTTTGGCGCGATCGGGTCACCTATGATCTCCAGACGCTCGACGACGTCGCGGACCTGGCCGCCGGCCTGACGCTCGGGAACGCGGCCGCGGCATTCCTGGTGACTCGCGAGTCGCTGCCGGCGGGCAGCGCTCGGCTGCTGGGCTTCCAGCACAAGACGTTTGCCGAGCATTATGACCTGTGCTCGGCTCCGATCGACGGCCACTTCGTATCGCGCTCGAAAGAGCTCTTCGCACTTGCGGTTCACGTGCCGGGAGAGGTTCAGCGCCTGCTGACCTCCGCGGGCTGGAAGGCCGAAGACGTCGACCACTACATCTTCCACCAGCCCAGCCAGGCGATCCTCGAGCGCGTCTTCGATGCGGTCGGTGCGCGGCCGGACGCGTGCGTGCATACGCACTCGGTATACGGGAATACCGCCAGCACCTCCTGGGCGGTCGCGCTCAATCACCGTCTGAAGCACGGCACCATCAACAACGGTGACAAGCTCGTGATCGCAAGCGCCGCATCAGGGTTCACGGTTGTGTGCGCCTCTGCCGTGTGGGAGAGCTGAATGCGGCATTACCTACGTGTCTACCGGGTAATCGGCAAGACTTTCGGGGTGTGGTTTCGGCCGCTGGGCGCGTTCGGGCTTTTGCAATTGCGCCAGGCGATTTCAGCGATAACCCTCGCTCTGGACTACGTGTTCTACCCCAGTCATCGTAAGCAGCCGATCGACCGACCGATCTTCATCATCGGTAATCCGCGCAGCGGCACCACATTTCTGCACCGGCTGTTGCTCGGTGCGGGTGATATGGCCGCCTTCGAACTGTGGGAGATGCTCTTTCCGGCCATCACCGCGCGCAAGCTGCTCGGCGGGATCGTGCCGCGGCTGGACAAGCTGTCGCCGGCTCGCTACCACCCCTCTGACGTGCACGACACCAGCTTGCGCGGCATCGAGACCGACGACGTGGCCTGGTTCTTCCGCACCATGGGCGGACCGTTCGCGTGGGCGTACTTCCTTGCCTGGCAAGATACTTGGGGCAGCGGACTGTCTCGCCGCGAGTTCGCGATCGACGGCGTGACACCGCACGAAGAGGACCGCTTCTTCAGCTACTACGAGTCGTGCTGGCGGCGGAACCTGACGCTCAAAGGCGCCAACCGGGTGCTCGCTAAGACCAGCATGCTGACCATGCGTCTTGATGCGGTGCTGCGGCGTTACCCGGACTGCAAGCTCGTGTACGTCATCCGCGACCCGGTCGAGGTCATTCCGTCGGGAATGTCGCTGCTGGCCAGTGTGCTTGAGAACGGCTACGACGTGTGGAATCGCACGAAGGAAGAAGACCAGCGCAGGTGGCTGGAAAATCTGTACCAGGCGTCCTGCGACATGTTGCGCTACTTCTACGAGGCGCAATCGGCGGGCAAGATCCCCGAACGCAATTTGTGTGTGGTGCGCTACGAGGATCTGATCAACGACCTCGAGCCGACCATGGAGCGCATCCTCGACTTCACCGAAATAAAGCCCACCGAGGCCTTTGTCGAAGAAGTGCGGGAGCAGGCGGCGCGACAGCGCAGTTACACCAGCCGTCACGAGCACTCACCCCAGCAATTCGGCATTGCGCCCGAACGCATTCGACAAGACCTCGGGTTCGTCTACGAGGCGTTCGGGCTTTCAAACACGACCGATGAACGTCCCGCCCCGCAGATTGAAAGACCTGAAACCCTCGTCTGAAGGACTAGAACAATGGGAAAACACTCGGTGGTGGTGAAGCGCGAAAAGTTGTGGGGCTCCGCGTCTTTAGACCTCCGGATCGGTCTAGCGGCAGGGCAGGCGATTTCCGCGACGGCTCGACGTCGCAGTGCACGCGTCTTGGGCGTTGCGGCCGGCGGTCTGTTGGGCGTGGCGTTCATGCCGGCAGCCGCCGCTTTCGCCGATGACTACACCATCGGTCCCACTGGCACCGAAACAATCACTGGAATTTTTGGATACGGATACTTTGGAGTAGACACGGCTTCTCCGGCCACTCCAGGCAGCCTTCAGGGTCACCAAGCCTTCACGTATACCGCCAGCTCGAGCGGTGCCACCGGAAAATTCGACGGCTTCGAGAGCAATGCCACGGATTCATTCGGTGACAGCAATCAGGAAGTCCTCGTCCGCTCCGACTCGGTGCTGGTAAACGGCGTCCCCGTAACGGGCACTGACGCTCCGCCGGTCGGTTCGGTGTTCGACACCTACACCCTCGGTGACAGCGGCTACGCAAACATCTACTCCGCCATCCCCACCGGCGGCGGGAACTACGAAATCACCGATACCGTGGTCACGCCGCAGGGGGATTACGCCATTCCCACCACGTTCAACGCGGCAGACCTTACCGCCGCCGACGCGGGAGGTGTACCGATCGGGACCGGCGACGTCATCGATCCCGTTGGCTCCCAGACGATTGACGCGATAACCGGAATAGCGCCGCTTGCGATGGCCGATGACGGCACGCAGCTATTCAATGTCGAGAACGCGAGCGGAAATGTGATCGGCAGCTTCAACGGCGAAGACACAATCACCGGGGACTTCTTCGGCAGCTACACCGAGGCCGTCCTCGTGACCGAGGATCTCGGCACGGTTGCAAACGACCCGGGCGTCGGTTCGATCTTCAACACGATGTATTACCTGGGCAGCGAGAGTGTCTACTCCGATGTCACCTCCGCATCAGGAAATGTGATCACGGATACCATCGTCACCCCGTTCGGGACCTTCGACATTCCCACCACCTTCGACGCAGCCCAAGTCGAAACCACTTCCGCGATCGACCTTCCCGGCGGCGACCACCTCGATCCCGCTGACGCTTTGGCCTACACCGGCATCAACGGGCTTCCGCCGGTGGACGCCGCAGTGCAGGGAACGCAGACGTTCGCTTACACGAACGCCGATGGCACGACCGGCACTTTCGGTGCCGACGTCACGAACACCTTGGACGAGTTCAATGACTCCACCGAAACAGTCTTGGTCACTTCCGGATCGGATCCGGACGCTCCAATCGGCTCGGTATTCGAGACCGTCACCTTCGGTGACACCGGAATCGAGAGCCTCTACACCGACATCCCCTCCACCACAGGCGGGGCCAACGTGATCACCGACATACTGGAGACCCCTCTGGGGGACTTCACCATTCCCACCTCGTTGGATGCAGTCGCCGGTGCCGTCACTGATTTGCTCAGCGCCGCGTCGGGCTAGCGTCTCGACGCGTCGCTAACCGAGCGGTTAACCCGGTCCGTCGCTGGTAGCCGCGAGCAGGGGCACCAGAACGTCGCTGATCGGTGTCGCGATGTCATGCGCGCGTGCCTTGCGGATGATCACCCCGTTGCGGATGTCCCACTCCTGCGGGCGGCCGGCTTCGCGGTCGGCCAGCATCGAGGTGCCCATGTCGGTTGGCGCCTGACGGAACATCGCCACCGTGCCGTCGGCGACATCGTCGCCCAGCTTCGCGCCCTCGGCACGGGCAACCGCCAGGCATTCCGCGGCATACCGTTGCGCCAACTCGGACAGGTCGTCGCGGCGAAACATTCCCGCCCGGCGGCCGGTCAGCACCATCAGGCCGGCGACGGCGTTGACCAGCAACTTGCGCCAAGCCGCCGTGACGAAGTCGGGATCGCAGTCGGCGGTGCCTCCGGCGGCGCGCCAGATTTCGGCGAACGTCGTCGCGGCGGGCCCGGTCGGCAGCGCGAGCCGGGCCTCTCCCCGCAGTCGCACCCAACCGTCGGCCTGCGTCTCGGCCGAAAACCAGACGATGCCCGGGATGACGGTCGACGACGGGCAGAGCGGCTGTATCTGCTCGACCTGCTCCACGCCGTTCTGCAGGACCACGACGATGGTGTTCTCGTCACACAGGCGGGCCAACCAGCGAGCCCCGTCGGCGTTCTGGGTGGCTTTGATCGCCAGTAGAACCAACCCGACCGCGCCGGGGATCTCTGCTGGATCCGTGCGGACCGGGCCCGGCACCACGATCGGTTCGTGCCCATCGGGCCGCATTTCGATCTGCGATCGCGGTGTGCGTCCGCACACCAATACCTGGTGGCCGGCGGCCGACAGGTACGCGGCGACCGTCGTACCGACCGCGCCGGGACCCACAACTGCCACATTTTTGATGACATCCACGGTGCTCCTTGAAATTAGCGCCTCTAGACTGGGCTGTCGTTCCCACCGTATGCAAGGAGTATTTGTGCTGCGCACTCACGCCGCAGGCTCGTTACGAGCCGCCGATGCCGGTCAACAGGTGACGCTGGCCGGTTGGGTCGCGCGTCGGCGCGACCACGGTGGGGTGATCTTCATCGATCTGCGCGATTCCTCCGGCGTCTCGCAGGTGGTGTTTCGCGCCGACGACGTGCTGGCTCAGGCCCACCGGCTGCGCGCAGAGTTCTGTGTGGCCGTCGAGGGTGTGGTGGAGATCCGCCCAGAGGGCAACGCGAACCCGGAGATCGCCACCGGCGACATCGAGGTCAACGCGACGTCGCTGACGGTGTTGGGGGACTGCGCGCCGCTGCCGTTCCAGCTCGACGAGCCCGCCGGCGAAGAGGTCCGGCTGCGCTATCGTTATCTCGACCTGCGACGCGACGGCCCGGGTAGCGCAATTCGGTTGCGCTCCAAGGTGAATGCCGCAGCGCGTGGCGTGCTGGCCGCGCATGATTTCGTCGAGATCGAGACGCCGACGATGACGCGCTCGACGCCGGAAGGCGCGCGCGACTTCCTGGTGCCGGCCCGGCTGCAACCCGGCTCGTTCTACGCGTTGCCACAGAGCCCGCAGCTGTTCAAGCAGCTGCTGATGGTGGCCGGCATGGAGCGGTACTACCAGATCGCCCGCTGCTACCGTGACGAAGATTTCCGCGCCGACCGTCAGCCGGAATTCACCCAGCTCGACATGGAGCTGAGCTTCGTCGAGGCCGACGACGTCATCGCGATTTCCGAACAGGTGCTCAAGGCGGTGTGGGCGCTGATCGGCTACGACCTTCCGCTGCCGGTGCCGCGGATCAGCTACGCCGATGCGATGCGACGGTTCGGTTCCGACCGGCCCGATCTGCGTTTCGGGCTGGAGCTGGTGGAGTGCGCAGAGTTCTTCTCCAACACCACCTTTCGGGTATTCCAGGCGCCGTATGTGGGTGCGGTGGTGATGCCGGGCGGCGCCTCGCAGCCGCGCCGCACGCTGGACGGCTGGCAGGAATGGGCCAAACAGCGCGGCCATAAGGGGCTGGCCTACGTCCTGGTCGGTGACGATGGCACGCTGGGCGGGCCGGTGGCCAAAAACCTGTCCGACGCCGAACGCGACGGCCTGGCGGCACACGTCGGCGCCCAGCCCGGTGACTGCATATTCTTCTCGGCGGGTCCGGCCAAGTCTTCCCGTGCGCTGTTGGGTGCGGCCCGCGTGGAGATCGCGCATCGGCTCAACCTGATCGACCCCGAAGCCTGGGCGTTCACCTGGGTGGTGGACTTTCCGCTGTTCGAGCCGGCCGATGAGGCGACCGCAGCCGGCGATGTGGCGCTGGGTAGCGGCGCGTGGACCGCGGTGCACCACGCGTTCACCTCGCCCAAGGCCGAGTGGGAGGCCACCTTCGACAGCGATCCGGGTAACGCGCTGGCGGACGCCTACGACATCGTCTGCAACGGCAACGAAATCGGTGGCGGCTCGATTCGTATCCACCGCCGCGACATTCAGGAACGTGTGTTCGCGATGATGGGCATCGGCAGCGCCGAAGCGCAGGAGAAATTCGGATTCCTGTTGGATGCGTTCACCTTTGGCGCCCCTCCGCACGGCGGCATCGCATTCGGCTGGGATCGGATCGTCCAGCTGCTGGCCGGAGCCGATTCCATCCGCGAGGTGATCGCGTTCCCGAAGTCCGGCGGCGGCGTCGACCCACTGACCGACGCCCCGGCGCCGATCACCGCGCAACAGCGCAAGGAGTCAGGAATCGATGTCGTGCCCGAGGCGGCCGGAGATCGATGCTAGGGCTGATGCTTCCGGACCGGAATAGACACCAGCCCCGGCTACGTTGAGGTGGCATGTCCCAAGGATTTCCTGATACCGAAACGATCAAAGCGTTCAACGAAGCCATCGCCGACGAGTTCCACGCCAACGGCGGCAAGGTCGGTGGCCAGTTCGAGGGCGCTGAGCTGCTCCTGCTGACCACCACCGGCGCCCAGTCGGGTCAGCTGCGAGTCTCGCCGCTGGCCTATTTCCGCATCGACGGCAAGCTCCTCATCATCGGGTCGTTCGCCGGCGCCGACGTCAACCCGGCCTGGGTGCACAATCTGCGCGCAAACCCGTCGGCGCACATCGAGTTCGGCAACGAGTCCTCGGACGTCACCGCGCGGGAATTGCCCTCGGCCGAACGTGACGAACATTTCGGCCAGATTGCCGCGGCGTCGCCGGGTTTCGCCGAGTATCAGGCGAAGACGACGCGGGTGATCCCGGTCTTCGAGCTGCAGCCGGCGAGTTAGCCCAGCCGGATAGTTAGGCCGTCAACCGAGCTCTCGCGGCGCCCGGTCACGGGGCAATCACGGCTCCTATCACGGGGCGGTCACGCGGCCGTAAATGGCTTAATGCGGGACCAGCGACAAGATGGTTTGCAGCGTGCCGCGCACCGGGTGCAAGAAGATGTTGACGATTTGGATTGGGAAGAGCTGGCCATTGCCGCCGCATTTGGGCCAGGCGCCGGGTCCCTGAGTGGCCAGCACCCGGTTCGCCACCGCGACCTGCTGCTCGCGCGAGGCCGTCGCCGGGTCGCCGATGCCGCCGTTGGCGGCCCAGGTAGACGGTTTGAACTGCAGTCCGCCGTAGAACCCGTTCCCGGTGTTGGCGTGCCAGTTGCCACCCGATTCGCACTGCGCCACGGCGTCCCAGTTCATGCCGTCCGCGTAGGCCACGCCGGTGGTCGGATTGACCAGCAGCGTCATGCCCAGGACGACCAACGTGGCTATCACCAGATGCTTGCACATCGTGCTCAGCAGCCCACCTAAATGACTCATTTAACACTTCTAACAAACACGTGGGAAAAGAGTCAATGCGTGGGACTTTAGTAATTCAGTGAGATAATTGTTTAAAGAGCGTTTTCTGTTGCTGGTGATAATAAAAGTTAATTAAAGGGGCTATTGGTGTGGGTTATAACTAGAGTGATATATGTGAATTGAGTTATCTAGCTGTGATGGAGTAAATCAGAGTGGTCTGTGATGCTGCTGTTACTTAAGTGACTGATGATACGGCTTGGTGGCTGCCGTGGTGAGTCACCTGGTCTCGTCGAGAAACTCCTGGACCAGGCGTTTTGGGGCCTGAGTCAGCCAAGCCTCGACGATCAGCTCCCGTAGCCCACGTTCGTCGATCGCCCCGAGCTTCACCAGGACGGCCGGATAGCCGTCGAAATGCGGCGTAGTGAAGTACAGCTCGGGCTCATCGGCGATCAGCGCGAACTTGACGCCCTCGTCGGCCACCCGGACGCCGAGGATGTCCCCCTGCGGTGGTTCGACCCCGACCGCGGCCAGCGCGTCGTAGTCAGACGTGCGCAGCGGACGCTCCCAGGCGATCAGCTTCTTGCCGACCCGCCATTCGTGTGGCGCTCGCTCCTCGGTGAGTTGCAGCTCACCGACGACGCTGGCGACGTCGTCCCAGGTGGCCATGACTCATTGTGCGCTCATCGGGCCGGTCAAGCGCCCGATCCGGGCCGCGGGGCTGCACGCGATGTGGAGGCTCATTAGTGTTGCAGCGTGACGTCGCCGGATCAGCACCCGCCCGGCCAGGGGGCCCGCTACCGGATCACCCATCGCACCGAATACCGCTACTCGGACGTGGTGACCAGTTCCTACGGTCGCGGTTTCTTGACCCCGCGGGATCTGTCGCGGCAGCGCTGCCTGTTCCACGAGCTGACGATCTCGCCGGCACCCGCGGACAGCTCAACGAGCCTGGACACCTACGGCAACGTCAGCTCGTATTTCCATGTCACCGAACCGCACCGGACGCTGGCGATCACCAGCGAGTCGATCGTCGAGGTGTATCCGTCACCGCTGGAGCGCTGGGGTGCCGGACCGGCGGCGGCTCCTTGGGAGCTGGCCCGTCCGGTAGGAGCGCGCGGCGCTTTGGCCACCGAGTTCGCCCTCGACCTGAATCCACCCGAGATCACCGACGAGGTTCGCGACTACGCCGCGCCGAGCTTTGTCCCGCAGCGACCGCTCGGCGAGGTGCTGCGCGACCTCACCTCGCGGATCTACGCCGACTTCACCTACCGCTCTGGGTCCACCACGGTGTCAACCGGAGTCAATGAGGTTCTGACCGCCCGGGAAGGGGTATGTCAGGATTTCGCGCGGTTGGCGATTGCCTGCTTGCGCGCCAACGGTTTGGCGGCCAGCTATGTCTCCGGTTACCTGGCCACCGCCCCGCCGCCAGGAAAGGACCGCATGATCGGTATCGACGCCACGCACGCCTGGGCCGCGGTGTGGACGCCACAACCGCCGGGCCAATTCGAGTGGCTCGGACTGGATCCCACCAACAACCAGATGGTCGACGAGCGCTACGTCATCGTCGGGCGGGGTCGCGACTACGCCGACGTGCCGCCGTTGCGAGGCGTCATCTACACCAATTCCAAGAAGAGCGTGATCGACGTCGCCGTCGACGTCGTGCCATACGAGGGTGACGAACTCTATGCGTGATTTCCACTGCCCGAACTGCGGCCAGCGCCTGACGTTCGAGAATTCGGCGTGCCTGGCCTGCGGCAGCCCGCTCGGGTTTTCTCTCGACGAGATGGCCCTGCTGGTGCTCACCACCGGCGACGACGCCGACCGTTCCGGCTTCGTCAGTGCCGCCGAATACGAACTGTGCGCCAATCGCCATCTGGCCGAATGCAACTGGTTGGTCCCCATCAATCGTCCCAGGTTGCTGTGCGTGTCGTGTGCGCTGACCACCGAGCGTCCCAACGACGCCGACACCGCGGGCCTGGTGGAGTTCGCCCGCGCCGAAGCGGCCAAACGCCGACTGGTGGCCGAGTTGCATGAACTGAAGCTGCCCATCATCGGTCACGATCAGGATCCCGACTACGGTTTGGCTTTTCGGCTGTTGTCCAGTGCACACGAAACGGTGATGACCGGGCACGAAAACGGAGTCATCACAATAGATCTCGCCGAAGGTGATGACGTGCACCGTGAGCAGCTGCGGGTCGAGATGGATGAGCCGTATCGCACCCTGTTGGGACACTTCCGCCACGAGGTCGGCCATTACTACTTCTATCGGCTGATCTCCCCGTCAAGCAGCTACGACGCGCGGTTCCGCGAATTGTTCGGCGACCCCGACGCCGACTACCAGGAGGCGCTTAACCGCCATTACAGCGAGGGGGCGCCCGAGGGCTGGAAGAAGCGGTTCGTCTCGTCCTATGCCACCATGCACGCCGCCGAGGATTGGGCCGAGACATTCGCGCACTACCTGCACATCCGGGACACGCTGGACACCGCCGCCTGGTGTGGTTTCGCACCGGCGACGGCGACCTTCGATCGGCCGGTGTTGGGCCCCAGCGCTTTTAACACCATCATCGACATGTGGCTACCGGTATCGTGGTCGCTGAACATGGTGAACCGGTCGATGGGTCACGACGATCTCTACCCATTTGTGCTACCGGTGGCGGTGCTGGAGAAGATGAAGTTCATCCACAACGTCATCGACGAGGTAACCGCGGATTCGGGCAAACCTGCGGCTTAAAGCGTCACGGCATGATGCGCCGCTCGTCACCACCCCACAGCGGCTGAATATCGCTGGGCAGCGCCAGCTGCGTCGCGGTGATCACGTCGGCCAGCTCGCTAAGCGCGGTGTGTACCGCGGTCAGCAGTTCGGCTAGCTGCTTGCGGCGGCCGGGCGCGGAAACCTGTGCCAATTCGTCGGGATTCGACCGCCGCAGCAGGGTGCTGATCTCGGCGACCATCCGCTGCGGCCGCGATGACCCCGACGAGCCGGGCAGGTCACTGAGGTCGGTCCGCAGTCGCTCCAGCTGATACACCAACGACCGCGGGTTCGTCGCGTCGAAGAGCATCAGCTCCGCCAGGGCGGCCACACTGACCTCACCCGCCGTACGGCGGCGATACGTGACCGCCGATTCCGCTGCGATCAAGGTTGATTCGATCACTGTCCGTTCCGCGGCCGGAGCCCGCACGGTCGTCACAGTCGCGTTGAGCAACGCGGTCAAATCCAGGCCGCGCTCGATGCGCTTGCCGATGTCCATCAGCGTCCAGCCGACGTCCTGCACCATCGACTCACTGGCCACCCCGGCCAGCGTCAGCATCGCGACCAGTGTCTGCGACTGCGCGGTCGCGAGCACGGCGTCGGCCTCGGCGAGTGAGTCGGGCGGCTCGGCCTGGTGCGCCAACGTGCGTTCGACGCCGGCCAGCACGACCCAGGTGTCGCTGGACAACTGGTCGCGCACCGCTCTGGCGGCCAGCGCCAACCGGTCGACCGACTGCACCAGCGAACCGGGCCGATCGCGGTCCATGGTGAGCGACCATAGCGTCGACGGCGCGATCGCGATCGTCTCCGCCTGGTCGTCTGGCCCCGGATCGGTTCCGGTGATCCTGCCCAGTGCGGACATCAACACCGGCACGCACTGACTTTCGGCGGTCTCCTGGCGATGCCGGTATTCGTAGTAACGCCGGCGCGCGGCGATCAGCAACCGGGCCATATTTTCGGCCCGCTCGCCGTAGCGTCCCATCCAGAACAGATCGGACAGCACGCGCGGCGAGCTGACTCCCAGGGTGCCCGCGCCCGCCTTCGCCGGTGTCTCCGGCGCCGGCAGGGTCACCGCCTCGGTTCGCGAACGCTCAGTCGGCCGTACCCAGACATCCTTTGCAGCAGTGGTTTTCAATGTGTACGCCGACGGGCCCGGCGCCAACACATAACCCAGGCCGCCGAGCATCGGTGCGTAGCCGCCGCGTTGGGCAACTGTGAACAGACGCATGCCC
>DASXJI010000159.1:0-16954 GCA_036497495.1 Mycobacterium sp. | reverse complement strand
ACGGGATCATCAGCACAGGCGCTTCGTGGATGTGCTCGGCGAGATAGGTCGCGGAATCCCTGACCGCGCCCATCCGCTCACCTCGGGTATCGCCGTCGCCGTATTGGGGCGACGGCGAGCTCAGGTAGGCCCGGGCGTTGGTATGGTAAATCTCGCCGATCGCTTTCTTCTTCTCCGCGTCCTCGACGAAAACCCATTGCCAGCCTTGGGAATTGGAGCCAGTGGGCGCCTGCAGCGCCAAATCGAGGCATTCCATCAGAACGTCGTGCGGTACCGGTTTGTCGAAGTCGAGACGTTTGCGGACCGAACGGGTGGTGGTGAGAAGTTCGTCGACAGAGAGGTTAAGGGCCATGAGCGTGAGATTACTCATGCCGTGGAGTCAGACCCGAGACATGCGGCACAAGATGCTGCTGAGCCCCGTGGGGTTTGGCGGTCACCGGAAGTCGCGTGACTTCGACCCGACCTTCAGGGTGAGCTTGGCGAACCGCTCGGCCATGATGGTGACTGCGCCACTGGCATTTTGGACCTGACCCCGGACCAGCAGCGCCGGCGCCGTCTGTGCCAGCTTGCGGTGCCGCGCCCACACCCCCGGTGTGCAGAGCACGTTGACCATCCCGGTCTCGTCCTCGAGGTTGATGAACGTCACCCCTTGAGCCGTCCCCGGTCGCTGCCGGTGGGTGACCGCGCCGGCGACCAGCACGCGGTCGCCGTCTGGCACCGACAACAACTCAGCAGCGGGCACCACCCCCATCTCGTCGAGATCCGACCGCAGGAACTGGGTTGGGTAGCTGTCGGGTGAGATGCCGGTGGCCCACACGTCGGCCGCGGCCAACTCCAACTCGCTCATTCCGGGTAGGGACGGGATATGAGACGACGATCCCACCCCGGGTAGGCGTTCCGGGCGTTGGGTGGCTGCCGCGCCGGCCGCCCACAGCGCCTCGCGCCGCGACATCCCGAAGCAGCGCAGCGCGCCCGCGGTGGCCAGCGCTTCGGTCTGCGGCACCGACAGCTGGACCCGAGTCGTCATATCCAGCAGAGAACTGAAGGGGCCATTCGCTTTTCGCTCCTCGACCAGCTTTTCGCCAAGGTCATCTCCGATATGACGGACGCTGCCCAATCCCAGCCGCACTTCGGTTCCGGAGTTCTCCAGGGTGGCGTGCACCAGGCTGGCGGCCACACACGGACCGTGCACCGTCACCCCATGTCTGCGGGCGTCGGCCACCAGCGACTGCGGCGAGTAGAAGCCCATCGGCTGCGCACGCAGCAGTGCCGCGCAGAACGCCGCGGGGTGATGCAGCTTGAACCACGACGAGTAGAAGACCAGTGACGCGAAGCTCAGCGAATGGCTTTCCGGAAAGCCGAAATTGGCGAACGCCTCCAGCTTTTCATAGACCCGGTCGATCACCTCGTCGTCGGCGCCATGCATTCTCCGCATACCCTCGAAGAACCGGCTGCGCAGCCGTTGCATGCGTTCGGTCGACCGCTTGGAGCCCATGGCACGCCGCAACTGATCGGCCTCAGCGCCGGAAAAGCCGGCGCAGTCCACCGCCAGCTGCATCAGCTGTTCCTGAAATAGCGGAACTCCCAACGTCTTCCGCAGCGCCGACTCCATCGACGGATGGTCGTAGACGACGGGGTCGAGGCCGTTGCGTCGTCGGATGTACGGGTGCACCGAGCCACCCTGAATCGGCCCAGGGCGGATCAACGCGACCTCGACCACCAGGTCGTAGAACACCCTCGGCCGCAACCGTGGCAAGGTGGCCATCTGCGCGCGCGATTCCACCTGAAACACCCCGACGGAATCGGCGCGGGACAGCATTTCGTACACCGCCGATTCGGACAGATCCAACGTGGCCAGGTCGACCCCGATGCCTTTGTGCTCGGCCACCAGGTCGATGGCATAGTGCAGCGCCGAAAGCATACCCAGCCCGAGCAGGTCGAATTTCACCAAACCGATTGCCGCGCAATCGTCTTTGTCCCACTGCAACACGCTGCGGTTCTCCATCCGTGCCCACTCGACCGGGCAGACGTCGGCGATCGGCCGATCGCAGATCACCATGCCGCCGGAATGGATGCCCATGTGCCGAGGCAGGTTCTGAATCTGCTCGGCCAACTCGATCACCTGCTCGGGAATGTCTTCGATGTCCGACGGGCGTCCACTCCAGTGGCTGATCTGTTTACTCCACGCGTCCTGCTGCCCCAGCGAGAAACCCAGGGCACGAGCCATGTCGCGCACCGCGATCCGGGAGCGGTAGGTGATCACGTTGGCGACCTGAGCCGCATAGTCGCGACCGTATTTGTTGTAGACGTACTGGATGGCCTTTTCGCGCTGATCCGACTCGATGTCGATGTCGATGTCGGGTGGGCCGTCGCGGACCGGTGACAGGAACCGCTCGAACAACAGCTCGTTGGCCACCGGATCGACCGCGGTGACGCCAAGGGCATAACAGACCGCCGAGTTGGCCGCCGATCCCCTGCCCTGACACAGGATGTTGTTCTCCCGACAGAACCGGGTGATGTCGTAGACCACCAAGAAGTAACCCGGAAACTGGAGTTGGGCAATGATTTCCAGCTCACGCTCGATCTGGGCATACGCTTGGCGCGCATGGGCCCGCGGACCGTAGCGACGCCGAGCCCCCGCCATCGCCAGCTCGCGCAACCAGCTGTCTTCGGTTGAGCCGGGCGGCACATCTGGGAACGGCGGCAGCTTCGGGGCGATGAGCGCCAGACCGAATGCGCACTGCTCGCCGAGTTCGGCCGCGGCGGTCACCGCGTCGGGCCACTGCGCGAATAGCCGTGCCATCTCCTCACCGGAGCGAAGATGCGAACCGCCTAGCGGGGCCAGCCAGCCGGCGGCCTCGTCCAGCGACTTCCTGGCCCGTATCGCGCCCATGGCCATCGCCAGCCGGCGCCGCGACGGTTCGGCGAAATGCGCGCCGGTGGTCGCAATGCTGCCGAGGCCGAATCGCTTTGCGAGTATGGCCAATTCGGCGTTGACGTCGTCGTCACCCGGGCAGCCGTGATGGGTCAGCTCGATGCTCACCCGGTCAGAGCCGAACCGGTCTACCAGATCGGCCAACGCCGCCGAGGCCGCCTCCGGTCCACCGGTGGCCAGCGCGGAGCGGACGTGGCCTTTGCGGCAACCGGTCAAAATGTGCCAGTGCCCGCCCGCCGCTTCGGTGAGCGCATCGAAGTCGAAGCGCAGCTTGCCTTTCTCACCGCCGGCCAGATGCGCCGCGGCCAACTGCCGTGACAATCGGCGATAGCCTTCCGGCCCGCGCGCCAACACCAGCAGATGCGGACCAGCCGGATCGGGGTCGTCGGTCCTGGCGCCGGATCCCAACGACAATTCGGCGCCGAACACCGTACGCATGTCCAACTCCACCGCCGCTTCAGCGAACCGCACCGCCCCGTAGAGGCCGTTGTGATCGGTCAGCGCGATGGCCCGCAGGCCGAGCCGGACCGCCTCCTCGACCAGTTCTTCCGGCGCGCTGGCTCCATCGAGAAAGCTGTACGCCGAATGCGCGTGCAACTCGGCATAGGCGACCGACGAACGCATCGGCCGGCCGTCGTCCGGCGGCTGGTATGCCATCCGCTTGCGCGACCAGGGCGCCTCATCGGCCGGGGTCCACACGGTTGGCGTGCCGGAACGACGCGGTTTTCCGGAGAGCACCCGCTCCATCTCCGACCAGCCCGGCGGCCCGTTGCTCCAACCCACCGGCCCAGTCTATCGAATATACGTTCGAATAGCTCGAAGTGTCTTCGCCGGCGCCTAGGACCGCCACATAGCCGTCCAGAAAATTAAGTAGCCAGTTACCTAATCGACCCCGATCGCCCGGCGAAATACTGAAACGCCAGGATCGCAGCGGAAAGGACAGCCGATGGCCCGATTTCGTGTGGGCATCATGGACTTCAATCTCGTCTCCCGCCCGACGCCCGAGAGTTTGACACGAGCCACTTACCTGAATGCGTTAGCCAACCGCGTCGACTCGTTGTGGGTTCCTGACCACCTCAACGGATTGTTTCCGCGTTCGCTGTGGAAGCAGAAATATTGCGGTGCAACCAAGCTTGTGCCAACCCTCGATGCGTACATGGAGCCGTGGACAATGCTCGGGCACCTCGCCGCGCGCAATCGAGCGGGTCGCATGCATCTTGGTACAAGTGTGACCGACACCGGTCGACGCAACCCGGCCGTCACTGCCCAGGCCGCCGCGACGCTGCACCTACTCACCCGCGGCCGCGCCATTCTGGGCATCGGCACGGGCGAACGCGAAGGCAATGAGCCGTACGGGGTTGATTGGTCGAAACCGGTTGCCCGGTTTGAGGAGGCGATGGCCACCATCCGCGCGCTCTGGAATTCGGGAGGCCAACTCATCAACCGCGACTCGCCTTACTTCCCGCTGCGAAACGCGCTATTTGATCTGCCGCCCTATCGCGGTCAGTGGCCCGAGATGTGGATCGCGGCCCACGGCCCCCGCATGCTGCGCGCCGCAGGCCGCTACGGCGATGGCTATTTCCCGGGCTTCCCGCACCGGCCTCAGGACTACGCGCAACGGCTGGAAGTCGTTCGGGCCGCCGCCTCCGACGCCGGGCGCGACCCGATGTCCATCATTCCCGCTGTATTTTTACCGGTGATCACCGGCCGCAGCCGTGACGACGTCGATGAAGCGCTCGACTCCGAAATCGTCAAGTTCTGGGGGCTGTCGGCTTCCGATGACGATTACCGACGTCACGGTGCTCAGCACCCGTTGGGGGCCGGGTTCTCGGGGGCGCAGGATCTGCTGCCGTTCAACATGGACGAGCAAACGGCCTTATCCCATGTGGCTGAGGTTCCGCCGACGCTCCTGCGAGAGACAACGCTGACAGGGACACCCGAAGAGGTCCTCGAGCGGGCCGCGCAGTGGCGCGACTGCGGAGTCCGTTACATGGTGCTGACTAACGGCGGGCCCTTACAGCGGAGCCTGCGCAAGGGGCTGTTGTCGATGCAACCGTTCGGCAAAATCATCCGCGGGCTGAAGAAGCTCTAGCTGCGTCCCATCGTCCAGAAAGAAGCTGACCAAACCGCGCGTAAGATCCCTATATGAGAAGGACTTTCGTGGTTACGTTCGCGGTCGGGTTGATCCTCGCACTGTTCGGTCTGATCTGGGCACTCCAGGGATTCGGAGTGCTTGGTGGTAGCCGGATGAGCAACACCACGACCTGGTCCATCAGTGGTCCGATCACGGCGCTGATCGGGATCGTCCTTGCGGTTGTCAGTTGGCGGAAACTCTCGGCGAAATAGTTCGCGTGCCAGCCCTCCCTCCGAGAATCCATAACACCGTCAGCATCCATAACGCAGATATTCATTCGGCTGAAATGTTCTGCGCCAGAACACTCTTGGCGCGGCATGAGAAAATGCTCAGAGATTCTCAGGCAACCGGCCGCTTCTACGAGTATCGAGTCGCGATCAACGACGTTGCCGCACAATCGACCCCAATTGTTTACACGATTTAATGTCGCCGCCACCTCTGACCACTGGTCACAGCCAATACTCGAACACATCCCAAGAGACGAGACGCGGTGATGGCTGGTGGAGCAACTCAATACGCTCGACGCGGGTTTCCTCATGGCCGAGGATTCGGACCGTAACGTCAGTCTGGCAATCGGCGGAATCGCGATCATCGACGGGTCGGCGCCTGACTTTGAGAAATTCAAAGAAGTTCTAGCAGAGCGTATTCAGACAATTCCACGCTGCACGCAGCTGCTCCGCACCCAACCCTTCGACATCGGGGCGCCGCACTGGGTCGACGATCCGGGATTCGATCTCAACCGCCACGTGCGCCGAGTAGCGCTACCGCGCCCAGGCGATGACACCGAACTGTTCGGAGTCGTCGCCGACGTGCTCGAGCGCCGTCTGCACCGGGATCGCCCGCTGTGGGAATGCTGGGTGATCGAAGGCCTCAAAGGCAATCGGTGGGCGATGCTGATGAAGATTCACCACTGCATGGCCGACGGAATATCGGCCACCCGCATCCTCAGCCGACTGTGCGACGAAATCGAGGGCGACGCGTTCGCCCGGCCCGTCGCGACGCGGACCACCCGACGCCCACACTTGAAACCGGTGCCCGATCACCCGCCGCGCAAGAACCCGCTGAGCAGTCTATGGCGAACCGCGACCGGCATCACCGATGCGGCTACCAAGACGGTGGGCGGCACGGTCGACATCGCCACGAGTCTGCTACGGCCCACACCCGGTTCGTCGCTGGTCGGTCGGGTCACGGCGATGCGCCGTTACCGCGCCGTGCGAGTTCCGCTCGCCGACGTCGAGCAGGTCTGCCGGAAGTTCGACGTGACCGTCAACGACGTCGCGCTGGCGGCGATCACCGAGGGCTTCCGCACGGTGTTGCTTCGCCGCGGGGAGGAGCCGCGGCCGGATTCGCTGCGCACACTAGTGCCGGTGTCGGTGCGTTCATCCGATGCGCTCGACAAGCCTGGCAACCGCCTTTCGATCATGCTGCCCTACCTGCCCGTCGAGGAGAGCGATCCGATCCAGCAATTGCTCGCCGTACACAACCGGCTGACCCGGACCAAACAGGGCGGCCAGCGACAGGCGGGCAACATGGCGGTATCGGCGAGCGGTTATGTCCCGTTCATGTTGTCCTCGTGGGTGATTCGATTGCTCACCCGGCTGCCGCAACGCGGCATCATGACATTGGCTACCAATGTGCCGGGTCCACACCTGCGGCTGGAGATGATGGGACGCAAGGTCGCCCGCCTGCTGCCGATTCCACCGATCGCGCTGCAGCTACGTACCGGTGTCGCGATCCTGAGCTACGCCGACGACCTGGTGTTCGGTATCACCGCCGACTACGACGCCGGATCCGACATCGATGAGTTAGCCGACAGCATCAAGATCGCCGTGGCACGCCTGGACATGCTCACCCAGGATTCGCTACTGCTGTTCGACAGGAAATCGGTCTGACGGTCACCGACTAACCTGGCTACCGGCACCGCGACGACGGGCCGGGAAGGCAGGGCGGGCAATGTCGGTGATCATCGACCCGCGCCGCCTGGACGCGGTGCTGTTCGACCTCGACGACCTGCCCGATGCCGCGGTCACGACGCGACTGTGCGACGCCGGCGTGCGCGTCGCCAGATCCGACGCCACCGCGTTGGTCGAATCGGCCGCCCGGCTGGCGGTGCGGCCTGGTCGCTGTGCTGTTGTCGCAGCTACCGAAGCCGGGGTGACGGCCGCGCGGGCCGGCGGATTCGCATTGGTGGTCGCAGTCGACTCGACCGGAACACTGGACAGCCGCGGCGCCGACACCGTGGTCGCCGATGTGCGCGATATCGATGTCCGCACCGGGTATCGCCGGATGTCCGAGCTGCCCGATGGTCTGCACGCGCTGGAGCTGACAACCGAACGACAGCCCGCGGTGTTCTACGACTTCGACGGCACGTTGTCCGAGATCGTCGACGATCCTGATTCAGCTCGACTGGTTGACGGCGCTGCCGATGCGCTGGCATCGCTGAGCGCTGCATGCCCGGTGGCGATTCTGAGCGGACGTGACCTGGCCGACGTGCGCGAGCGGATCGGCCTGCCCGGACTTTGGTATGCGGGCAGCCACGGCTTCGAGCTGACCGGACCCGACGGCGCGCACCACCAGAATCCCGAGGCGGCGGCAAGCATCCCGGTGCTGGCCGGCGCAGCCGCCGACTTGGCCCACGAGCTAGGGCACATTCCCGGTGTGGTGGTGGAGCACAAGCGATTCGGTGTCGCCGTGCACTACCGCAACGCCGCCCGCAACCGGGTCGGCGAGGTGGCCGCGGCGGTGCGAACCGCCGGGCAACGAAACGCGCTTCGCGTCACGACGGGCCGTGAAGTCATCGAGCTACGTCCAAATATCGACTGGGATAAGGGAAAAACGTTGCACTGGGTGCTCGATTACATCCGCGACAACGAAGGAGCCGGCCCGCTGCTGCCGATCTACCTCGGCGACGACATCACCGACGAGGACGCGTTTGATGCGGTCGACGACGACGGCATCGCGATCCTGGTGCGTCATGACGACGACGGGGACCGCGCCACCGCAGCGCGCTACGCGCTGGACGATCCCGACAGGGTGCGGGAATTCACCGAGCGACTCGCCCACCGGATCTCGCACTGATCACAAAACCGCTTGCGACTGAATCGTTTTGGCGGCAAGTTTGCCGTCATCGCCGCGAATCTCCGTTTCGACCACGATGACCCGCTTGCCGATGTGCAGCGGGTGGCTGTGCGCCTTGACAGTGCCGGAGCGGGTGGCGGGCCCCGGTGGTCCGCTTCCTCCTCGAGCCGTTCCGGCCTGCACCGTCAGCGGACGGAAGAAATTCGTCTTGGATTCTATGGTCGCGGTCCCGCCCGCGCCTTCGGGCAGATTCAGGAATGCACACACCGCCCCCGACGAGTCCGCCAGGGCCATGACGATCCCACCGTGCAGCACATCGTTGCCGGTACACAGGTTAGGCGCCCAATCCAGGCTCAGCACAACCTCGTTCGGGCCCGCAGTGTCGGCGGTGATGCCCAGCGTCACGCACAGCGGCACCAGCGAATGGATCATCTGGGTTGCGGCGGTGTCGGTCACGTATTCAGCCTCTCATTGCCTGCAGCGCCTCGGCGGTGGCCGCGTCGGCGGGATAGAACGACTCGATCGCCACTTCTGCGACCGTCACATCCAGCGGCGCGCCGACAACCGCGGTCATGCTGAAGAACGCCAGCTCCTTTCCGCCGTGCCGTAGGCGCAACGGAACGGCGACGTCGGTCAGCTGGGGCCGCTCGGCCTCACCGCCCGGGTAGGACGACAACTCGGCAAGCAGTTCGGCCAGCCGCGGGTCGCCGGTGGCCTGGACTTGGTGGTGCAGCCGTTCGAGGATATGCGCCCGCCACTCAGGCAGATTGGCGATGCGGGATGCCATGCCGTCTGGATGCAATGAGACCCGCAACGCATTCACCGGCGGCATGAGCAGTACGGGGTCACATCCCTCGGTGAGCACCGCGACGGCGGCGTTGCCGTCGAGCATTTCCCACCACCGATTGACGACCAGTGCCGGATACGGCTCGTGGCCGGCGAGGATCTGACGCAGCGCCACCCGCAGCCGGACCAGTTCCGGTTCGTCGAGCGAGTGTTCGGGATAAGCGGGCGCGTAGCCGCCGGCCAGCAGCAGCGCGTTGCGCTCGCGCAGCGGCACGTCGAGCTGCTCGCTGAGCCGCAGGATCATTCCCGAGGTCGGCTGCGACCGACCGGTCTCCACGAAACTCAGGTGCCGAGCCGAGATGTCGGCCTGAATCGACAAGTCGAGCTGGCTTATTCGGCGCCGCTCGCGCCACTCGCGCAGCAGTTGGCCGACCGCGGGTGTTGCCCGAGAGCTCCGGGCCAGGGTCGTCATCGCCCCGATGCTAGCCGCGCCGAATCACCGCCACGATTACCTGCCAGGTAATCGGATAACGCCATGAACGATCTGATCGACCCTTACTTGTAGGCGCGAGCAATCGGATACTGAGGCCGTGAGCCGCGCGGCATCCAAGGGCGACAAGCGGCCTCGCCTGATGATCCACGTCGCCGAGTGACGTCAGCTGTTTTTCTTGTCGTCCGACTTCTTGTCCGTGTCGTCGTCCGACTTCTTGTCCTTGTCGTCGTCCGACTTCTTGTCGTGGTCGTCGCCGGTTGCCAGTTCCAACGTTGCCCAATGACTCGGCGAGACGAAGACGGTCCACTCGCCGTCATCACGCCCCATTTTCACGACGCCGTTGTCGACTTCCCATTTGGTGCTGTCGTCGTAGTCCGTCGACTGCCCGTCGCTGTAGGTGAGTTTGAATGCCATGTCGCAGGCTGCCACGTTGGCGGCCCGGCTAAACCTCGGTGTATTCCACCGCGCCGTCCTCGAGCACCAGCCGTGCAGCAGGGGCATCGGGGCCGGAGGCCCCCGACGCTTCGGTGCGAAATACCGCTTTGCCGGGTTCGGTGCGCCAGATCAGCGTCGTCAGCGTCTCGCCGGGAAAGACCGGTTTGGTGAACCGCGCGTCGATCGCCGTGATGGCGTTGGCGTTGCCGTTGCCGAGTTCCGCGATCAGTGCGCGACCGGAGAATCCGTAAGTGCACAGCCCGTGCATGATCGGCTTCGGGAAGCCGGCCAATTCCTTGGCGAACCATGGGTCGCTGTGCAGCGGGTTGCGGTCGCCGGAAAGCCGGTAGATCAGCGGCTGATCTTCGCGGGTGGACAAGGCCACCCGCGCATCGGGCTCGCGGTCGGGGACCTCCGGTGCGACCGGCCGCTCGCCCGGCTCTCCCCCGAAGCCGCCCTCGCCGCGGATCACCAGAGTGGTCAGCGTCTCCGCGATCAGTGTTCCGGTGTCGGGATCGGTGCCTCGGCCCCGCAGCATGATGATCGCGTTCTTGCCCTCGCCCTTGTCCTGAATGTCGGCCACCTCGGTGACCACCGACAGCTTGCCCGCGGGCGGCAGCGGTGCATGCAACCGAATTCCCTGCGAGCCGTGCAAAAGCATGGCCCAGTTGAACGATCCAACCTTGGCGGCCGCGCCGAACGCCGGGCAGCAGATCACCGCGTACGTCGGCAGCACCTGCTGGTCGATGTCATGGCTGTTTTCGGTGGTGAACGATAAATCGTCGATCCCGGCGCCGACGCCGAGCGCGTAAAGCAACGTGTCGCGGTCGGTCCATTCGAACAGCGTGGGTTCGGTGGTCGCGCCGACGGCTTTCGGATCGATCGCCATGCGGGTCTCCTCTTCGGTCAGGTCTTACTGGATCGGATCAAATGGAGCGGCTCAGCCATTCCACGCCATTCCACCACTCGCCCGATGCGGTGGCCGAAGTGCGCCCGCATCCGCGATTTTCTCCACCCAACCCTGGCAAACGCATCACGCCGACGCCGTCGGCAAGGCAGGCTATCGACATGCGCAATCGCACTCGCACCGTCATCTGGAAGGCTGCTGCCGCACTTGCCGCGGTCATCGCCGTCGGCGCCTGTTCGGGGTCACCGCAGGTACGCAGCATCACGCTCACGTTCATCCGGCACGCCGAGTCGCAAAGCAACGCCCAGCACGTGATCAACACCGACATCCCCGGACCGAGTCTGACCGAGCAAGGTCAAGGCCAGGCCGAACAGCTTGCGCACCAACTCTCCCGCAACAACTTCGATGCCATCTACGCCTCCGACATGGTCCGCACCCAGCAGACCGCTGAGCCGCTGGCCCACGCGCTCGGCAAGACCGTCGAGATCCTGCCCGGTCTGCGCGAAATCGACGCGGGCCACTACAACAACACGCCCAAAGATAGGGCCAACCTGACCTACCTGGTCGCCCCGGCGGACTGGCTCAACGGCGACCTTAAGGACGCCATTCCCGGCTCAATCAGCGGTGAACAATTCAACGACCGGTTCACCGCCGCCGTCCAGAAGATCTACGACAGCGGGCACAACAAGCCGGCGGCCTTCGCGCACGCCGAGTCGATCATGTACTGGACGTTGATGAACGTGAAGAACCCGAAGGACAGCCTGGCGACCAGCCATCCGCTGCCGAACCTCGGCCGCGTGGTCATCACCGGCAGCCCGGTGATGGGCTGGACATTGGTGAACTGGGACGGTATTCGCGACTTCAGTTACTGATCCAAGCACGCAAGGCCTAGCAGTACGGTACGGTACTGGACAGTACTGCCCTGGAGGCCCTAGGGTTAGGCGCTGTGACCGGGACTGTCCATCAAGGCGCGGAGTGCTCACCTTGGTCGCCCCGGGAAACCGAGTTGCTCGCGGTGACGCTGCAGCTGCTGCAAGAACACGGCTATGACCGGTTGACCGTGGATGCCGTGGCGGCCGGGGCCCGCGCCAGCAAGGCCACCGTCTACCGGCGCTGGCCGTCGAAGGCCGAGTTGGTTCTGGCGGCATTTATCGAAGGCTGCCGCCAGATCGCGGTCCACCCCCAGACCGGCACACTGCGGGGCGATCTGCTGCAACTGGGACACGTGATCAGCCGGCAGACATCCGAGCAGGCCGGCACTATCCGCGCCGTGCTTGTCGAGATATCACGCCATCCTGCGCTTCACGATGCCATGCAGCACCAATTCTTGGATCAACGGAAAGCCCTGATCCAGGAGGTCTTTCGCGACGCGGTGCTGCGCGGTGAGATCGATGCCGCCGCGATCAGCGACGAACTCTGGGACCTGTTGCCCGGCTACCTGATCTTCCGGTCGATCATGCCCAACCGGCCACCGAACGAGCAGACCGTGCAAGCTCTGGTCGACGAGGTAATCATCCCGAGCCTCACCCGGCACCGAAAGGCAAACGGGTGAAGAGGATTTCGCCTACCCAAATAATCCGACGGCGATGGATCATTCTGGTCGCCGTCGCGGTGCTGGCGCTGGCGGGATTCGCCGTAGACCGACTGCACAGCGCGTTCGGCTCGAACAAGAACGCGGCAAGCGGCAGTGGGGTCTCCAACGAGATCGTTCCGTTCAACCCCAAGCAAGTCATCTATGAGGTCTTCGGCGCGCCAGGATCCACCGCGACGATCAACTACCAGGACGTCCATGCCGCGCCGCAACGAGTCGACAACGTCCCACTGCCGTGGTCCTACACGATCACCACCACCGATCCCGCGGTCATCGCCAACGTGGTTGCCCAAGGCAACGGCAACACATTGGGCTGCCGCATCACCGTCAACGGCATCGTCAAAGACGAAAGGACCGTGAACGAATTGAGCGCCTACACCTTCTGTCTGGACAAGTCCGGATGAGCAATCACAGCAGTGGCCGTCCCTTCGTTCCGCATACCATCCACCGCTTGGCGGTACCCATCCTGTTGTTCTGGTTGGTGCTGGCGGCCGTGCCGAATATCCTTGTGCCACAACTGGAAGAGGTCGGCAGGCTGCACAACGTCGGCCTGAGCTCCCCCGAGGCGCCGTCGTATCAGGCGTTCAAACACATCGGCAAGGTGTTCCACGAGTTCGACACCGACAGTTCGGCGATGATCGTCCTGGAAGGCGACAAGCCGCTCGGCCCCGACGCCCACAAGTTCTACGACGCGCTGATTCACAAACTGGAGCAGGACAAGGAGCACGTCCAGCACATCCAGGACTTCTGGGGAGACACGCTGACGGCGGCAGGATCCCAGAGCAGTGACGGTAAGTCCGCCTACGTTCAGCTCTTTCTCAACGGAGCCCAGGGCGAAGCATTGTCGAACGAGTCCGTCGACGCGGTCCGCGCCACCGTTGACCACATGCAGCCGCCGCCGGGCGTCAAGGCGTACCTCACCGGCGCCGCCCCGCTGATCGCCGACCAATTCACCGAAGGCAGTAAGGGATCCAACAAAGTCACGGCGATCACCATCGGCGTGATCGCCGTGATGCTGTTCTTTGTCTATCGATCGTTTTCCACCACACTGCTGGTGTTGGCGACCGTGCTGATCGAGATGGCCGCGGCGCGGGGATTTGTTGCCTTCCTTGGCAATGTCGGGATTCTGGGGCTGTCGACGTACGCCACCAATCTGCTGACATTGCTCGTGATCGCCGCCGGAACGGATTACGCGATATTTTTCGTCGGCCGATATCACGAGGCGCGCGCCGCCGGCGAAGAGCGGGAAGACGCCTTCTACAGCATGTATCGCGGCACCTCGCATGTCGTCCTGGGCTCGGGCCTGACGGTTGCCAGCGCGGTCGCGTGCCTCAGCTTCACCCGGCTGCCCTACTTTCAAAGCCTGGGCCTGCCCGCGGCGATCGGCATCCTGGTGGCCCTGGCGGCCTCGCTCACCCTGGGCCCGGCCATCCTGACGATTGCCAGTCATTTCGGCCTGTTCGATCCCAAGCGCGTGCTGCAAACCCGCGGCTGGCGTCGGATCGGCACCGCCATTGTCCGTTGGCCCGCACCGATTCTCGTCGTTTCGATCGCTGTGGCCCTGATCGGTCTGCTCGCCCTGCCCGGCTACCAGACCAGCTATGACACCCGGCCCTACATTCCCGCCTCTGCTGCGGCCAACGTCGGATACACCGCTGCCGAGCGGCACTTTCCCCGCTCCCGGTTGGAGCCCGAACTGCTGATGATCGAGGCCGACCACGACTTGCGGAATCCGGCCGACATGCTGGTGCTGGACAAGGTGGCCAAGGGCGTCGTGCACATACCCGGCATTGCTCAGGTGCAGTCCATCACCCGGCCGCTGGGGGCCCCACTCGACCACAGCTCAATCGCGTTTCAGATCAGCCAGCAAAGCGTCGGCCAGGTTCAGAACCTCAAGTACCAAATGGACCGCGCGCAGGACCTCTTAAGGCAATCCGCCGAGCTGACAAAGACCATCGGCATCCTGCATCAGCAATATGCCCTGCAACAGCAGCTCGCCGGTGCCACCCACGACGAGACCCAGAAGTTCCACGAAACCCTGGCGATCATCTCCGAGGTGCGAGACAAGCTCGCCAACTTCGACGACTTCTTCCGGCCGCTGCACAGTTACTTCTACTGGGACAAACACTGCTACGACATTCCGGTGTGCTTCGCCTTGCGCAATACCTTTGAAGCACTTGACAGTATCGATCAGCTCACCGAGAAATTCGAGGACCTGGTCACTAGCCTGGACAAGCTCGACTCGATCCAGCCGCAACTGGTAGGGCTGATCCCACCACAGATCGCCAGCCAGGAAATCAACCAGGAACTGGTGTTGAAGAACTTCGCCACCAACTCCGGTATCGCCAATCAGTCGGCCACCGCGAATGACAACCCGGCCGCGCTGGGGCAGGCCTTCGACAAAGCCAAAAACGACGACCTGTTCTACCTGCCGCCGGAAGTATTCAGCAACCCCGACTTCAAACGTGGCCTGAAACTGTTTGTCTCGCCCGACGGCAAAGCCGCTCGCATGATCATCACTCATGAAGGCGACCCGGCCGAGCCGGCGGCCATCTCTCACGTCGACCCGATCAAGCTCGCCGCGCACGAGGCGGTGAAGAACACTCCGTTGGCGGGTTCCAGGGTCTACCTTGGCGGTACCGCGTCGACCTTCAAAGACATCGGGGACATGGAGAGTTACGACCTGCTGATCGTCACCATCGCCTCGCTGAGCCTGATCCTGCTGATCATGATGATCATCACCCGTAGTCTGGTCGCCGCGATCGTGATCGTCGGTACCGTCGCGCTGTCGTTGGGCGCATCGTTCGGGCTGTCGGTGCTGGTGTGGCAGTACATCCTGGGCATCAAATTGTATTGGGTCGTATTGGCTTTGGCGGTCATCCTGCTGCTGGCGGTCGGATCCGACTACAACCTGCTGCTGATCTCCCGGTTCAAAGAAGAAATTCATGCGGGACTCAAGACCGGCGTGATCCGCTCGATGGCCGGCTCCGGTTCGGTGGTGACCGCCGCCGGTCTGGTGTTCGCCGTGACCATGTGCGGGTTCGTGTTCAGCGGCCTGCAGGTGCTCGGCCAGATCGGTACCACTATCGGCCTGGGTCTGCTGTTCGACACCTTGATCGTTCGTTCCTTTATGACGCCGTCCATCGCCACACTGCTCGGCCGCTGGTTCTGGTGGCCGCTGCGAGTGCGCCCGCGGCCGGCCAGTCAGATGCTGCAGCCCTACGGATCGCGGCCCGCGGTCCGTCAGCTGCTGCTCTGGGACGACGAAGACTCCACGGTGAGCTCGGGCTGAGTGCCACCGACGATCGCGTCACACTGCGTTGACGTGCGGCCCAGCCGGGCGCACCATGTGTCTCATGCGTTATGTCGTTACCGGCGGTACCGGGTTTATTGGGCGCCGCGTGGTGTCCCGTCTGCTAGACAACCGGCCCGACGCCGAGGTGTGGGTTCTGGTCCGGCGCTCGTCGCTGGGTCGGTTCGAGCGGCTGGCCGAACAGTGGGGTGACCGGGCAAAACCGCTGGTCGGCGAGCTGACCGAGCCGAGCCTGGGTTTGCCCGACGAGGCCGTCGCCGAGCTGGGCGACGTCGATCACCTGGTGCACTGTGCGGCGATCTACGACATCACCGCCGCCGAGCGCGAGCAGCGCGCGGCCAACGTGGACGGCACCCGGGCCGTCATCGACTTGGCGCGCCGGCTCGATGCGACGCTGCACCATGTCTCGTCGATCGCGGTGGCCGGAGATTTCCACGGCGAATACACCGAAGCCGACTTCGACATCGGCCAACAGCTGCCGACGCCGTATCACCAGACCAAGTTCGAAGCCGAGATGCTGGTCCGCTCGACGACGGGGCTGCGCTACCGGATCTACCGGCCGGCCGTCGTGGTGGGCGATTCGCGCACCGGCGAGATGGACAAGATCGACGGGCCGTACTACTTCTTCGGCACGCTGGCCAAGCTGGCCGTGCTGCCCCGGCTGACGCCGATCATGTTGCCCGACACCGGGCGCACCAACATCGTCCCGGTCGACTACGTCGCCGACGCCATGGTTGCGTTGCTGCACGCCGACTCCTCCGACGGCCAGACATTCCACCTGACCGCACCGAAAACCATTGGCCTGCGCGGCATCTACCGCGGAATCGCCGCCGCGGCCGGCTTGCCGCCGCTACGCGGCTCGCTCCCCCGGTCGGTGGCCGCACCGGTGCTCAAAGTGCGTGGCCGGCCTAAGGTTTGGCGCAACATGGTGGCCACCCAGCTGGGCATCCCGGGCGAGGTCCTCGACGTCGTCGATCTGGCCCCGACCTTCACCTCCGAGCAGACCCAGAAAGCATTGCGCGCAACCGGCATTGCAGTGCCGGAGTTCGCCAGTTATGCGCCCGCGCTGTGGCGGTACTGGGCCGAGCACCTCGATCCCGACCGCGCCCGCCGCGACGACCCGGACGGACCGCTGGTCGGCCGGCACGTGATCATCACCGGAGCTTCCAGTGGCATCGGCCGGGCATCGGCCGTCGCGGTCGCCGAACGGGGCGCGACGGTATTCGCACTGGCCCGTAACGGCGATGCACTCGATGATCTGGTCGCCGAGATTCGCGCCAAT
>DASXJI010000158.1:0-1964 GCA_036497495.1 Mycobacterium sp. | reverse complement strand
GTACTGGTGCGGCTCGCGTGGGCGCTGACCGACATCCGGGTGCGCGACACTCTGTACGCGCTGGCCGTCGGTGAGATCGCAGGGCAGGCCGAGTCGCTGTGGGCTGTGCTGTCGCGCACCCTGCCGGAGCCGTGGCGCGTCGAGGCGCTCGTGCTACTGGCGTTCTCTGCCTACGCGCGCGGCGACGGCCCGCTGGCGGGAGTGTCGCTGGAAGCGGCATTGCGTGGCGACCCGACGCACCGGATGGCGGGCATGCTGGACACCGCACTGCAGTCGGGGATGCGGCCCGAGCAGATCCGCGACCTGGCGGTCACGGGCTACCGGCTAGCCGATCGGCTCGGCGTTCAGTTACCACCCATGCGGTCGTTCGGCCGGCGGGCGGGATAAGCAGTGCGGTCAGACCTTTTCGACCTTGACGGCGTGCGCCATTTCGTGGGGCAGTTCGACCTGTTCGTGGCCGGGGATCACGATCATGACGCCGCCGTGATCATTGACTTGCACGGTCACCCTGGCATTGGGCACCACGCCGGCGTCCTTGAGTCGGACGATCAAGTCGGCGTCACCCTGGACGTGTTCGGTGAGCTGCCGCACCACGACCGCGACGGGCATCCCGGACGGCAGCTCGGTGAGCCGCGCCAGGTTCGCGTCCTCCCTCGCAAGCTCGTCGCCGACGCCGAGCTCGGAAAGGCCGGGAATGGGATTGCCGAACGGCGACGTGGTCGGGTTGTTGAGCACCTGCACCAGTCGGCGTTCGACGTCTTCGCTCATCACGTGTTCCCAGCGACACGCCTCGGCGTGCACTTCTTCCCACGGCAGCCCGATGACGTCGACCAGCAGCCGCTCGGCCAGCCGGTGCTTACGCATCACCTGGACCGCCAGGGAGCGGCCCTTGTCCGTCAGCTCGAGATGGCGGTCGCCTGCGACGTGCAGCAGCCCATCGCGCTCCATCCGTGACACGGTCTGGCTGACGGTGGGACCACTCTGATCAAGCCGCTCGGCTATGCGCGCACGCAGCGGCACCACGCCCTCTTCTTCGAGGTCGTAGATGGTCCGCAGGTACATCTCGGTGGTATCGACAAGATCGTTCATTAGGCAACCCTCCGTCACGCCAGAGTCTACCGGTCGGGGCACCTGAACTGCGGTGCTACGCCACGCCGACAAATGTGCCCCCGCGTGCAACGGCAGAATGCCCGCCGGTGTCCCGGCGGGCATTCAGGGGAACGTCTTTAGCTGGCGTATGACCGCAGCCGGTCGGCGCGCTCGCCGTTGCGCAGCTTGGCCATCACCTCACGCTCGATCTGGCGGACCCGTTCCCGGGACAACCCGAACAGCTTGCCGATCTGGTCCAGAGTGCGCGGCTGACCGTCGTCGAGGCCGAACCGCAGCCTGATGACTTGCTGCTCGCGTTCGTCGAGCGTGGCCAGCACGTGACGAATGTCGGTGTGCAGCAGCTCGGAGATCACTGCGTTCTCGGCCGACATCGCCTCGGCGTCCTCGATGAAGTCGCCCAGCGGGGCTTCCTCATCGCTGCCGACGGGCATGTCCAGGCTCACCGGGTCGCGGCTGTGCGAGAGCAGGTCGGCGATCTTCTCGGCAGGGATGCCCGACTCCTCAGCCAGCTCCTCGTCGGTGGCGTCGCGGCCCAGGTTCTGATGCATCTCCCGCTTGATCCGGGCCAGCTTGTTGACCTGCTCGACGAGGTGGACAGGCAGGCGGATGGTGCGGCTCTGGTCGGCCATGCCGCGGGTGATCGCCTGACGGATCCACCAGGTGGCGTAGGTCGAGAACTTGAATCCCTTGCTGTAGTCGAACTTTTCCATCGCGCGGATCAGACCCAGATTGCCTTCCTGGATCAGGTCCAGCAGCGGCATGCCGCGACCGGTGTAACGCTTCGCGAGCGACACCACCAGTCGAAGGTTGGCTTCCAGCAGATGGCTCCTGGCGGCTTCGCCGTCGCGCGCGAC
>DASXJI010000157.1:0-3381 GCA_036497495.1 Mycobacterium sp. | reverse complement strand
GCAGACGAGGTCGACACACCTCGTGGGAATGCGAATGCGGCGACCTGACCTACGCGCCGGCGCTCAAAGAGTCGTGCACCGTGTCTTAGGCCATTCCCGACACGAAACAGACGCTACGGCAACGGATTACGCGATGCCGCGACCCAGGCTTCTGTCTGGCGGCGATACCGTGTACCCGCGTCGCTCGAGGGCTCGCGAGACCGGCTGAACGATCTCGCGCGGACGGTCCTCTTTGACCACCCTACGTGCCAACCGAGACGCTCGAGCGTCTCCGCTCGCCTGATGTCCTTTACGTATTGTCCCCGGTCTGTTTGGTGGTCGCCGTCGTATTCAAGAGCGACCATTGGATGCTCCCAGCCCATATCGAGGTATGCGACGAATTGGCCATCGGTGACTCGAATCTGCGTAGTAGGCGGGGCAAATCCAGCAATGACCAGGACAAGCCTCAACCAGGGATTCCTTCGGTGATTCAGCACCCGGGTCCATCATGTCGATCAGCAACCGTGCACGCTTGTTTCCGCGAGCCCCGGGATACCGATCAACTAGGCTTGTCAAGTCCTGCTTCGTGATTCGTGTCGCGCGCGCGAGAGCGTCGAGGTGAGCGAGGGCGGTTGCTCCGCGAAGATAGCGCGCGAGATCAAAGCCGGCTCGCGCAGGTGTGGCAACCGTGATGCCGCCAAGCACCATGACCTCGTTCGGCTGGGACCTCTCGTTGCGAACGATGATGCCGGGTGGGTAGTGGTTGTTTCGCCAAAGCATCTCGGCCGGCGCATACTCGTCGACCCACTTCGTGCCGTGCAGCGCGGCAGCGGCTCGTCCGGTGATTGTCGCTCGGCGTTCGGACCACAGCCACGCGCCGATGGTCACGATTTCCAGCGATCGGTCGGTGGATTTCGGGATGTATACATCCGGAAAAAGTGGCCGGTAATTCCACCGCAGTTGTCCGCGTGTGAGCGCCCCGCTGGTCAACGCCTCACTCCCAATGAAGGGTGCGTTCATGCGCGCGATGATCCCGGGTCATGGCGTGTGGTTACGTCAGTTAGAAGCGAGGGCTGTGGATAACCCGAATGCGACGACCGTGGCTTCTGGCTTCTGTCTCGACGCGAAATGGCTAACGCCAGCTGGGTAGCCAGATCTCCATGTTCCAGGTGTTCTGCGAGATCGGCTGACCAGTGAGCACCGGAAACAGCCACGCGAAGTTCGTCAAGACCAGTGCGACATAACAGGAAACCGCGATCAGCCCGAGGGTGCGGCGCTCGGCGCTCTGACCGGGTTTGTAGAGGATGTCGCCGAGGATCAATGCAATCGCCATCGCCAAAAACGGCGACATGGTGGCCGCATAGAAGAAGTACATCTGGCGGTCGATGTCGGCGAACCACGGAAGCCAGCCCGCGCAATAGCCGACCAGCACCGCGGCGTAGCGCCAGTCGCGACGCACTAGCACCCGCGAGCAGGCATAGAAGAGCACCGGCACCGAAATCCACCACATCGCCGGCGTGCCAACCAACATCACCGCTTTGACACACGATTGCGCGCCGCAGCCGGGAACGTTCTGTTGATCGATGGCGTAGAGCACTGGCCGCAGCGACATCGGCCAGGCCCACGGCTTGGATTCCCACGGATGGTAGTTGCCCGCCGAATTGGTCAGACCGGCGTGGAATTGGTAGGCCTTCGCGGTGTAATGCCAGAGCGAGCGGATCGCGTCGGGCAGTGGGAACTTCGTCTGCGGTCCGATCGACTGGCCGACCTCGTGTCGGTCGATGGCAGTCTCGGACGCGAACCACGGCGCATAACTGGCCAGATACACTCCGAACGGAATGAGCAACAGCGCGTAGGCCGTTGGGATCAGATCGCGGCGGACAACTCCCAGCCACGGTCGCAGCACCCGGTACTGCCGGCGTGCCGCCACGTCGAACGCCAGCGACATCAGCCCGAAGAAGGCCACGAAATACAGCCCGGACCACTTTGTCCCACAAGCCAATCCGAGTAGCACCCCGGCGCCGAACCGCCACCACCGCACACCCAGCCGCGGACCCCACGCCGTCTCGGCGATGCGGCCTTCGGTCATCGCGACATGCATGCGCTGGCGCACCTGGTCCCGGTCGACGATCAGCGCGCCGAATGCAGCGAGCACCAGGAACGCCAGGAAACCGTCGAGCAGCGCGGTGCGTGCGACCACAAAGCTGACGCCGTCGGCGATCAGCAGCATTCCGGCGATCGCGCCGACCAGCGTCGAACGGCTGATGCGGCGCACGATCCGGACGACCAGCGCCACCATCAGCACGCCGAGGACCGCGCCGGTGAAACGCCATCCCAGCCCGTTGTAGCCGAAGATGGCCTCGCCGATCGCGATCAGCTCCTTGCCGACCGGCGGATGGACGACGAGGCCGTAGCCGGGGTTGTCCTCTACCCCGTGGTTGTGCAGCATTTGCCAGGCCTGCGGCGCGTAGTGCTTCTCGTCGAAAATTGGAGTGCCGGCGTCGGTGGGCGATCCCAGATTCACCGTTCTGGTCACCGCAGCCAGCGCGGTGACGACGCCGGTGACCACCCAGCCTTCGAGTCGGTCGACGGGGCCGAAGTCAGCCGCCGGTTCCAGTGGCCCCGGGCTGATCACCGGTACTGCGTCCTCTTCGACGAGGACTTCGTCGTCATCGGTGATCGTCATCGCGTCGATCGTAGGCTGTGGGCCATGGCGTCCTGGTAAACAGCCTTTCATCAGGGCTTTCGCCGAGGGCTGGGCAGGTAACCGGGATTTGCCGTTCAGTTTTACCGGATCTTGACCGGGTGTTGAATCGGCTCACCGAGGATCGGTCATATGAGTACGCTTCAAGCCGTGGAGCTGGGGGTTTTGGGACCTCTCCAGGTTAGGCTGGACAGCGCGCCGGTCATGATTCCGGGCGCTAAGCCGCGCGCCATCCTCACGATGCTCGGCCTGCACGGCGGTTCGGTCGTGTCGGCCGAAACTCTTGTTGAGCTGCTCTGGGGCGACGATCCCCCCCGCACCGCGGCGAAGGCATTGCAGACCCACATCTCCTCGTTACGTCGCAACCTGGGCGACGGCTTTGTTTTGACGGCGGGAACGGGTTGGACTCTCGCCGAGAGCGGCGTCGATGCCTCGCGTTATAAATCGGCCGCTCGGCTTGGACGCGATGCCGCAGCCGCAGGCGACACCAGCCAAGCGGTGTCTCGCTTCGAAGAGGCGCTTGCCCTCTGGCGCGGAATTCCCGAACTGCCCGACGGTCGGCGGGGAACGTCCGAAAAGACCCGATGGATCGAGGGTCATGCCGCGCTGGTGGAGGATAGGGCCGACGCGCTGCTCGTGACGGGCCGGGCCGCGGAGATCATCGGCGAGCTCGAGGCCGCGGTCGCCGACGCGCCGCT
>DASXJI010000156.1:0-3619 GCA_036497495.1 Mycobacterium sp. | reverse complement strand
GTCAAGGAGATGATCCGCCTCGCAGTGGAGGGCTGCCGGCGCAACGGCATTCACTCGGGGCTGTGTGGACAGGCGCCTTCGGATTACCCGGACATGGCCGAGTTCCTGGTCCGGGTCGGCATCGAGTCGATGAGCCTCAATCCCGACACCGTCGTGAAGACCACCCGCCAGGTTCTGGATTTGGAGCACCAGCTCGTGTCCTCTTTCGTGTCATGAAGCTGCCGATCACCATCGATCCGCGTTACCACGACGCGGTGCTCTTCGAGCTCGACGGCGCCCCCGCCAGCGACGTGCCGCCCTTCGGCGCGACGGTCGACCTGGCCCGGAAGTTGCAGGGCATCGGCGTCGCTGCCGCGGCCTATTCGTCGAGCCCGCATTGCCAGCGCGCATTGAAGGCCGCGGGGATCGATGACCTGTTCAGTGTCTGCATCGACGCAATCGCCGGCGAACGTGCGACAGCCGCAAAGCCTGATCCCACAGTGCTTTTGGAAGCCACCCGTCAACTCGGTGCGCGACCGCAACGGTGTGTCGTCGTCGTTAACTCCGCCGCAGGCGTGGCCGCGGGCCGTGACGGCGGATTCGCGCTCGTGGTCGGCATCGACGGGACCGGATGTGCCGACGACTTATCCCACCACGGTGCCGACATCGTGATCACCGACCTGACGGACGTCGCCGTACGCGCAGGTGACAAGCGGATCTCGGAACTGCCGAATGCGCTGGCGTCCTACGGTCAGCTGGTAGGCATCACCAGCGCCCGAGAGTCGATGTTGTTCCTCGACTATGACGGAACGCTGTCCCCCATCGTTTCCGATCCGGCTGCGGCCACGCTCGTCGACGGCGCGGCCGAAGCGCTGGAACGCGTCGCGGCCGTGTGCCCCGTGGCCATCCTCAGCGGGCGGGACCTCGCGGACATCCGCAGCCGAGTGGGCATACCGGGCATCTGGTACGCAGGCAGCCACGGGTTCGAGCTGACGGGTCCGGACGGCACGCATCACCAGAACGAAGCGGCCGCCGCATTCATCCCCCTCCTCGAGCGGGCCGCCGCCGAATTGACCAACGGCCTGGCCGGGATTCCTGGGGTTCGCGTCGAGCACAAGCGCTTTGCCGTCGCCCTGCACTACCGAGAGGTGGCGCCGGAACAGATCGGTGAGATCGTCTCTACCACACATAAACTCGGCGCACGGGACGGCCTCCGGGTGACCAGTGGGCGCATGCTCATCGAGCTGAGACCAGACATCGACTGGGACAAGGGGACGACGCTGGCGTGGATTCGCGATCGCATCGACCCGGCCAGTGACCTGCTGCCGATCTACATCGGTGACGACCTTACCGACGAAGACGCCTTCGACGCGGTTCGTTTCGACGGCATCGGGATCGTCGTCGGACACGATGAGGACGGGGATCGCAAGACGGCCGCAAACTTCGCCCTGCAGAGTCCCGATCAGGTGCGCGAGTTCATTGAGCGCGGATCGCAGTGGCTGGCCTACAAGCATCAGGTCTCGGGTGAGGCGTGGGAGTACACCTTTGACGGGTACGACCCACAGAGCGAGAAGCTTCGCGAGGCGTTGTGCACGTTGGGAAACGGGTACTTTGCGACCCGGGGCGCCGCACCGGAGTCGAAGGCCGGGCAGACGCACTACCCCGGCACCTATGCCGCCGGGGTGTACAACCGCGTCGTCGACGACGTCTCGGGCACCGAGATCGACAACGAGAGCCTGGTCAATCTGCCCAACTGGCTTGGGTTGACCTTCCGGATCGACGGCGGCACCTGGTTCGACATCAACGCGGTCGAGGTGCTGTCGTACCGGCAGACGCTCGATCTTCGCGGTGCAGTCCTGACGCGCGAGGCGCGGTTCCGCGACGCCGCCGGCCGGACGAGTTCACTGCTGCAACGACGATTCGTCGCGATGCACATGCCCCACGTCGGTGCCCTCGAGACGACGATCCTCGCCGAGGACTGGTCAGGGACGATCGAGATTCGCTCGACCCTGGACGGGGGCGTGACGAACTCGCTGGTCGAGCGGTATCGGGACCTGGTCAACGAGCATCTCGGGTCGGTGGACAAGCGGGACATCGGCGACGATTCGGTCCTGCTGACCGTACAGACGACCCAATCGCGCATTCCCGTCGCCGTGGCGGCGCGCAGCACCGTGTGGCGCGACGGCGAGCCGGTCCCGGCGTCTTTTCGGCTGTTCGACGAGGATGCCGAAATCGGACATGACATCAAGGTTGCAATGGCGGTCGGCGATTCGGTGACGGTCGAGAAGATGGTCACCGTCTACACGGGGCGCGATGTTGCGACATCCGAACCCGCTGTCGAAGCTGCGCGCTGGATCGCCCGACTCGGCCGGTTCGACGAGCTGCTCGACGGACACTTGACTGAATGGCTGCATCTGTGGGAGCGGCTGTCCATCGAATTCGACGACTTCGGCGACGAATTGCGGATCCTGCGCCTGCATCTACTGCATCTGCTGCAGACGGTTTCACCGAACACCGCTGACCTCGACGCCGGGGTGCCGGCTCGCGGACTGCACGGGGAGGCATATCGCGGCCACATCTTCTGGGACGAGCTGTTCATCTTCCCGGTGCTCAACCTGCGGCTGCCGATGGTCACCCGGTCGCTGCTCGGCTACCGTTACCGGCGCCTCCCGGAAGCACGCCACGCCGCCGCGGCCGCCGGCTATGCGGGTGCGATGTTTCCCTGGCAGTCCGGCAGCGACGGACGCGAGGAAAGTCAACGGCTGCACCTCAATCCGCGCAGCGGCCACTGGAATCCGGACGCCAGCGCCCGCGCACACCACATCGGTATCGCCGTCGCCTACAACTCGTGGAAGTTCTACCAAGTCACCGGCGACCTGGCTTACCTGATCGACTACGGAGCGGAGATGATGGCCGAAATCGCCCGCTTCTTCGTCAGCCTGGCCACCTACGACGAAGAACGGGAACGGTTCGGCATCCGGGGCGTCATCGGGCCCGACGAATTCCACTCCGGCTATCCCGACGCCCCCTACGACGGCATCGACAACAACGCGTACACCAACGTGATGGCGGTCTGGGTGATCATGCGCGCCATCGACGCACTGAATCTGCTGCCGCTGCCGAACCGCCTGGACCTGATGGAAGCGCTCGGACTGAACAATGCCGAACTGGCGCACTGGGAAGACGTCAGCCGGCGCATGTACGTCCCCTTCCACGACGGCGTCATCAGCCAGTTCGAGGGCTACGGCGATCTGGCGGAACTGGATTGGGACCGCGTTCGGCGGCAGTACGGCAATATCCAACGCCTCGACCGCATCCTCGAAGCCGAGCAGGACGACGTCAACCGCTACAAGGCGTCCAAGCAAGCCGACGCGCTCATGCTGCTCTACCTGCTGTCGGCGACCGAGTTGCGTGAGCTACTCGATCGGCTCGGGTATCGCTTCACCCCGGAGCAGATTCCGGAGATGGTGGACTACTACCTGGCCCGCACGTCGCACGGGTCGACGCTCAGCAGTGTGGTGCACACCTGGGTGCTGGCCAGGGCCAACCGCGATCGAGCCATGAAATTCTTTCAACAGGCGCTGAAGTCAGACGTTTCGGACATTCAGGGCGGCACCACTTCAGAGGGCATCCACCTGGC
>DASXJI010000155.1:0-14071 GCA_036497495.1 Mycobacterium sp. | reverse complement strand
GTGATGCACGTCATCGCACTCCTCTGACTACGGGGAAGGCCTGGGCTCACCCTGCTATCTGCGGGTATGCACGCGTGCAGGCGCGCGACATCAATGCCGCTGCCCGCCTGCACACACAGACCACGTCGGGAATTTACGGGTTTCGGCCGCGTAACGGCAGGTTTTGGATCAGCCAGAAGAAATATGGCCCGGCGCACGCTCGCGCCGACGAAGGGTCACCCGACTCCTGCGCCGCCTTCGGCGATCCGCCGCACCGCCTTGAGCATGACGTCGATCTCCTCGTGGGTGTTGTAGAAGGAAAACGACGGGCGGACCGTGGCCTCGAGCCCGAGCCGCCGCAGCGCGGGTTGCGCGCAGTGATGACCCGCACGCACCGCGATTCCCTCGGCGTTCAGCGCCTTGCCCACTTCAAGCGGCTCGTGACCGGCCAGCACGAAGGACAGCACGCTGGCCTTCTCCTCGGCGGTGCCCACCAGGCGCACACCGGGAATGTCCGCCAACCGCGGTGTCGCATACTCCAGCAAGGTGTGCTCGTAGGCCGCGATGCGTTCGATGCCCAGCCGCTGCACGTAGCGCAGTGCCTCGGTGAGCCCCACCGCGTCGGCGATGTTTCCGGTGCCGGCTTCGAACTTCGTCGGCGGGCCCTGATACAGCGAGCGTTCCAAGGTGACGTCGGCGATCATATGACCGCCGCCCTGCCATGGCGGCGTCTCGGTCAGGGCTTCTTCGGTCCCGTAGAGCGCACCAATTCCGGTGGGTCCGTAGATCTTGTGTCCAGAGAACACATAGAAATCCGCACCCAGCTCGGCGACGTCGGTAGGAATGTGCTGAACCGACTGAGCGCCGTCGATCAGCACCCGGGCGCCGTAGCGATGACCCAGCTCAACAATCTTCTCGACCGGTACCACCGTGCCCAGCGCGTTGGAGACGTGGCTGGCCGCAACCAGTTTCGTGCGCGGACCCAACAGCTGCTCGAACTCGTTCAACAGCACGTTGCCCGCGTCGTCGATCGGAGCCACCTTCAGGATGGCTCCGGCCTTCTGCGAAATCAGCTGCCAGGGAACGATATTGGCGTGATGCTCCAGGTGGGTTATGACGATCTCGTCACCGGGCTGCAGATGTTTGCCGCCCCACGCGTGCGCCACCAGGTTGATCGCCTCGGTGGTGCCGCGCACGAACACGATGTTCTCCGACGATGGCGCCCCGATGAACTCAGCAACGGTGTCGCGAGCCTCCTCGTAGGCGTCGGTGGCCCGTGCCGCCAACTCGTGGGCGGCACGGTGGATGTTGGAGTTCTCGTGCGAGTAGAACTTCACCAGCCGGTCGATCACCACCTGCGGCTTCTGCGTGGTGGCCGCGTTGTCGAACCAGATCAGCGGCTTCCCGTTGACAACCTCTTTGAGGATCGGGAAGTCCGCCCGCACCGCGTTGACGTCGAACACCTCGTGCTCGTCGGCCAACTGCGGCACTGGGTCGTTGGCGGTGAGGAAGTGATAGTTGCCCTCATCGCCGGCCGGCGCGTTCGGCGCAGACGGCACGGTGTCGGTCCACCCCAGTTCAGGAACCGACGGCGCAGCGGTCGGCCACGATGGCGCTGAACCGCGGGGAGCCACCGGAACCGTGGGCACACCGCCGGCCAGCACGCCCGGCAACGTCGGGACGATGCCTTCGGTGGGGACCGCGAATGCACTGAGGTCAGCCGGCACGAACGGATCCGCGATGCCGCCGGCCGTCGGCGCAGTTGACGGGCCTGCTGTCGTATCCGGCACGTTGCCCCGCGGGGCTACCGGAACCGCCTGTGGTGGCGGCTCCGGTTCCGGGGACGTCGGAGCAGGAACGTAGACGTCGGAGAAGCCGAGCAACGGAACCGGCACCGGGTATTGATCCGCGGCGCCAGCCGCCGTCTGACCTGCTGAAGCGGCTGCCGTTGTGTCGGGCGCGTTGCCCCGCGGCGCAACCGGAGCCGACTGCGGCGGACTGTCGAAACCGGGCCGGATGCTGGCCGCGTAGAGCTGGCTGGCCAGCGCCGAGAGTTCCGCAGAGCTGAGAGGCAAGTCGCTTTCGGCGTCTACCGCGCGGTGCTCACTTGTACTCATGGAATCGGTCCACGGCAACGCCATCGAGCACGGCGAGGGCGTCATCGGTGAGCACGGCCAAGGAGGTGTACAGCGTCACCAGATAGCGGGCGATCGCCGACTCGTTGATGCCGGTGAACCGCACCGACAAGCCCGGCGCCTGCTCGCCGACCAGGCCGGGCTGGAACAGCCCCACCACGCCTTGGCGCTCCTCACCGGTGCGTACCAGGATGAACTTGGTCTTGCTCTTCTCCACCGGCACCTTGTCCGACGGGATGATCGGGATGCCTCGCCACGTAATGAATTGCGCGCCGAACAGGCTGACGGCCACCGGCGGGACACCACGACGGGTGGCTTCGCGACCGAACGCGGCAACGCCGAGCGGGTGGGTCAGGAAGAAGCTGGGCGTCTTCCAGACCTTGGTGATCAACGCGTCGAGATCATCGGGTGTGGGCGGACCACCTAACGTCTGGATTGTCTGCTCCGGAGTCGCCTGCGCCAGCAACCCGTACTCGGGACTGTTGACCAGCTCGAACTCCTGGCGTTCCTTGATCGTCTCGATGGTCAGCCGCAGCTGCTGAGTGACCTGGTCGTGCGGGCTGGAGTACAGGTCAGAAACCCGGGTGTGAATGTCGAGCAACGTGGCGATCGTGCGCAGCGTGTACTCGCGCGGGTTGGTCTCGTAGTCGACATAGGTCTCGGGAAGCGGTCCTTCGCTGCCGGCGCCGTCTTCGGACTTGACCGCGACCTGTTCGGGATTGACGACTCGGTTGACCCGGTAGATGCCGGCCTCCACCGGGACCCAGCTCAGCAGGTGGAGCAGCCAGCGTGGGGTGATAGTGGAAAGCTGGGGAACAGTCTTTGTCGCGTTGGCTAGCTGCCTGGCAGCAAGATCGCCAAGTGCCTGTGACTCGTTCTGAGCCGACGTCATCGGGGTCCTTCCGTCGTCGAGTGCTGATCGGGTTGCGGCCGCGCAGGCCAGCCGACCACAGTGGCTCCGCACTGAACCCCGGCAAGTGTAAAACTCAGCGTGATTTTTATCTCGGCGGGAGTGCGGGTTCAGCGGTCGGAGGGCCCGCGTCAAATCATGCCCTATAGTGGCGATATGCAACACGCCGCACCGCCGCGCTTCGTCCCCTCGCGCCGCCTTGCCGCCATCTGTTGTTGCTGTTGTTGTCGTTGATTTCCTGACGCCCTTCTGACGCTGTAGGAATCTTCGCGCTTCCCGCCTCAGGGCGATCAACTCCGCTTGGCCGGAGAGATCGAATCGCGCACCGCTCCAAAGTCTTTCAGGAAGCGCAAGCAACAATGACTGTTCTATTTCCCACCCACCGCGCCGGGGGACGGATAGCGACCACCAGCCGCGTCGCGGTCCGTCCGGCCACCGAACTGTCGCGGCTGACCCGCTACCGCGGCGGCACTTATTCGCACACGGTGGAAAAAGTCATCTTCGTCGACGGCAGCTGGGCGCGCACCGACCTGATTCGGCTCAATCCCAACGTGCCGGCCTACTCGCTGGACTTCACTGGCGTCTCGCCGCACCATCCCTTGCGCTACCAGCCCGGTACCTGGTCGGACCTGTCCCACCAGTGCGCGTCGGGCAGAGAGGTCGAGGTCGACTGGATTCTGCGACACTCCTATCCTTTGCTGCCCACCGCGGAGCTGAGCCGTCGCCTGCGCGATGCCGGCTATCCGATCGGGCCGGCCAACATCAGCGAACACGAGGCGATCGCCGCCACCCAGGCCGCGATCTGGTACCTGACCAACGGGCTGGCCCTGCACACCCGGCCGCTCAACGTGCCGATCGCCGTGCGTCGCACCCGCGGGTCGGTCACGACGTTCGAATTCGACGGCGAACCTCAGCTCGGCGGCTACTCGGTGTGCTCCGGGTCTGACGTCACCGCCGTGCTGCGACTCCAAAAATCATCCAATGGTGTTGTCTGGCATGACGTTTCGGGATCATTGCTGACCACTGGCACTAAAGCGGGCCGTTATCAGCGCACGCTGGGCGAGGGCAGCACCTTGTCGACAAGCAGCCATGGCCGCGGCGGACGCGGTTATCGCTACTACCGGCTGATCGTCACGTCCGAGACCGGCACACCGAAAATCGAGCACGTCAATTTCTGGTTGACCGGTGCGCGGCATTACCGCAACGCCGACAAGGTTGTGCATCTGTACAACTACCTGCTCAGCGGGGCGGCCGCAGCCGTTCGCACCGCCCCCAAGCCCGGCGCTGAGCCCGCACTCATCGACGTCCACGCCGTCGCCGACACCGACCTGATCGGACCCTTCCAGGTAACTACCCCGCTGACGCTCACCGCGTCAGATGGACACCAGCTCGTTGACGCGGACGGTTACGCCGTGGATGCAGTCCAGCTGCGGACCGACTTCTACATTCGCCGAGCACCGTATTCGTCGGCCGCGACCGTGACCGCGAAAACTCCGACCCATCTGCACGGACGCGTGTTGACCGGAGTGGCGTTGGACCGCGCGGGACAACGGTTTACCCCCGTTGCGCTAGCCATCCCCACCGAGACGGCCATAGAGTTCGACATAAGCTGGGAGGCCGACGACCTTTGATCCGCGACCGTGGGAGCGAATCTAAATGAGCATTGCCGAAGACGTCACACAACTGGTTGGGAACACCCCCCTGGTCCGGCTGAACCGGGTTACTGATGGCGCCGTGGCCGACGTGGTCGCCAAGTTGGAGTACTTCAACCCCGGGGGCAGCGTCAAAGACCGCATCGGGGTCGCGATGCTCGATGCCGCCGAAGAAGCTGGTCTGCTCAAGCCGGACACCATCATCCTCGAGCCCACAAGTGGGAACACCGGCATTGCGCTGGCGATGGTCGCGGCGGCGCGCGGCTACAAACTCGTTCTGACCATGCCGGACACCATGAGCATCGAGCGTCGAGTGTTGTTGCGCGCGTACGGCGCCGAACTCGTTTTGACCCCGGGGAAAGACGGCATGCCGGGCGCGATCGCCAAGGCCGAGGAGCTGGCCAAGAGTGATCAGCGGTATTTCGTGCCCCAGCAGTTCGAGAACCCGGCCAATCCGGCTATCCATCGGGCCACCACCGCGGAAGAAGTGTGGGCGCAGACGGACGGGAAAGTCGACATCTTCATCGCCGGGGTCGGCACCGGCGGAACGATCACGGGTGTCGCGCAGGTCTTGAAGGAACGCAAGCCGGACGTGAAGTTCATCGCGGTCGAGCCGGCTGCTTCGCCGGTATTGTCCGGCGGGCAGAAGGGGCCGCACCCGATTCAGGGCATCGGAGCCGGGTTCGTCCCGCCGGTCTACGACGAAGACGTTGTCGACGAGATCATCCAGGTCGGCAATGAGGAAGCTCTCGAATTAGCTCGCCGCCTGGCCCTCGAAGAAGGCCTGCTGGTCGGGATCTCCTCGGGCGCAGCGGTAGTCGCAGCGCTGCAAGTCGCTCGCCGACCTGAGAACAAGGGCAAGCTCGTGGTGGTGGTCCTGCCCTCGTCCGGTGAACGGTATTTGAGCACCGTGCTGTTCTCCGATCTGGCGGATTAGCCATGCTCGAAGCGTTCCGCGACGACATACGGGCGGCCAAGGAGCGCGATCCCGCCATCCCCAGCACGCTGCAGGTCGTCTTCGCTTATCCAGGTGTTCACGCGATTTGGGGCTATCGAGTCAGCCATTGGCTGTGGGGACGCGGCGCGAAGGTGGCCGCACGCACGCTCGGCGAAGTCACTCGAATCCTTACCGGGGTCGACATCCATCCGGGAGCCACTCTTGGTACCGGCCTGTTCATCGACCACGCGACCGGCGTGGTGATCGGTGAAACAGCCGAGGTGGGCGACGATGTCACGATCTATCACGGCGTCACGCTCGGCGGCAGCGGCAAAGACACCGGCAAACGTCACCCAACCATCGGCGACCGGGTGACCATCGGCGCCGGCGCCAAAGTCCTGGGTGCCATCAAGATTGGCGACGACAGCCGAATTGGCGCCAATGCCGTTGTGGTCAAGGAAGTTCCGTCTAGCGCTGTGGTCGTCGGCGTGCCCGGGCAGGCGATCAGCCGGGTCAAGCCGGGTACCGACGACGACTCGGTGATGCCCGATCTGGTCGGCGTCAGCCTCCAGTCCCTGCTGACCAGGGTCGCCAAACTCGAGTCGCAGAGCGACGCACCGCAGACCGGTCGCGTCATCCGCCCGCCCGAAGCCGGCGTGTGGCACGGCGAGGACTTCTCGATCTAGGCTGCGCCGTATTCCTGCCAGGCGTCGTAGCCGCCCAGCAGGTCACCAACCGCATGGAACCCCGAGGCCCGCAACAGGCTTGCCGCCGCCAGCGACCGGTAGCCACTGGCGCAGTACGTGACCACCGGCACCCGGTAATCCAGGCTGTCGATCGAATCGGTAAGGGCCGGTAGCGGAATCTCACGCGCGCCCTGGATGACGCCCTCGGCCGTCTCCCCCGGGTTACGTACGTCCAGCAGCTGAAGGTCGGGCTCCGTGTAGAGCAGTTCGGCAAGTTGCTCAGGCGTGAAACGCGAAGCGGTCTCGACCAGATCGTGCCATCGCGTGAAAACACTTGGCAGGTCTCGCAATTGGCCTATGACCCGATCGAAGCCGACCCGCGCGAGGCGGGTCTTGGCTTCCTGCGCATTCGCCGCATCACCGACCAGGATGATGTCGCTGTCGGGCGACACGACAATGCCGACGGATTCCGCGAAGCGCCCCTGCAACCCGACGTTGACCGCGCCACGCAGATGTCCGCGGGCATACTCGGCCTCTTCCCGACCATCGAGCAGAATGGCGCCGACCGCAGCGTGCCTGCAGACATCGTCGATGTCCAACAGCGGCGGCGGGCTCTCGTCCAGCAGCGGATGCTGCTCGCGATTGCGCACGGAGTCGAACTCGAAGTAGCGCGGCCGGGGCGGCTGATCCTCGGTGAGGGTCGCGACAAATCGCTCCACCCCGACGATTTGGAGTGCGTAATTGGTTCGCCGCTGCTCACCGATCGTCGAGCTGGTTTCACTCGACAGGTTTTTGCCGCACGATGACCCGGCCCCATGGGCGGGGAAGACGCGAGTGGCATCGGGCAGCTTCAGAAGCTTGTCGTGCAGCGACTGATACATCGAGCGTGCCAACGTCTCGGCCGAAAGGCCGTTGTCCGCCAAAAGGTCTGGACGTCCCACGTCACCGACGAACAACGTGTCGCCGGTCAGCACCCCGTAGGGCACCTCATCGTCGGCGCGCTCGTACACCACGATGCAGATCGATTCGGGTGTGTGGCCCGGCGTCGCGAGAATTTCCAGGGTGACGTCACCCAGCGAGATGCGCTGGCCGCCGTGCAGCGGCTCGACCGGGAACTCCACATCGGCATCTTCGCCGTACGAGATCACCGCACCGGCCGCGGCGGCCAACTCCAGATGACCGCTCAAAAAGTCGGCGTGAATATGCGTCTCGACGACGCGTTCGATGCGCAAGTCATGTTCAGCCGCGTCGTTCAGATACTCATCGATGTCGCGACGTGGGTCGACCACGACTGCCCGGCCGGTCGTCTCGTCGCCGATCAGATACGACGCCTGCGACAAACAGTCGAGGTAGTACTGCGTGAAGATCATGCCGCTCCGCTCCCCAAGTCCCCCAAAACACTATGTTCCCGCCCGTGGCACCGACCGGCAATTTGAAATCAGCCTGAGTCCAAGATGTGCCTGGTAGCAGCCGCCGATTACGTTCCGGGCACGTCGACCTGGTCGAATGAGGCGACCCAACGATGCGGTGGACGCGGTTTGTTCGGCTCCCCGGCACGCTCGACACCGAGTACCGACCAGCCGGCCGCGGCTGCGGCGTCGAGTTCGTCGGGATGGTCCGACAAGAAGAGGATCTGGTCAGGTGCCAGACCGATCGCCTTGGCAATCTTTTCGTACGCGAACCTTTCACGTTTGGCACCGGCGTTGGCCAGATCGAACCAACCGCTGATCAGCGACGCCAGATCGCCGCCGCGAGCGTAAGCGAACCAATCCTGTTGGTTGCGAACCGAGCCCGAGGAATAGATATGCAACTCGACACCAGCTTCGCGCCAAGCCGCCAGCGACGGCGGTACGTCGTCGAAGAATTCGCCGTGCAAAGCACCGCTGCGGAAGCCTGCCGCACAAACCAGGCCCTGCGCGGTTTTCAACGGCGCGGCTTTGACATCGGAATCTAGCCAATCACAGAGGATTTCCGCTACTTCGGCCGGACCGGCGCCTGGTTGTGTGGATAACTCACGGGTTTGAGCGATCACCAGATCGGCGGGACCGCCGACGTTGTCCGCCAGCCACTGGCCCAAATGGTGGCGGGTGTAAGTGTAGAGACCTTCACGCACCGAACTGGTCGGGCTGGTGGTCCCCTCGATGTCGATGACGATCGCTGCGATCACGTCGCGACGAGCTGATCGAGTGTCGGAAAGCGTTCTCCGATCGGATCGCCGGTGAAGTCGCCGATCCAGCCGTCTGCCTGCTCGAAGAACCGGATCGCGGCGAATTCGGGGTCCGAACCCATGTCGAACCAGTGCCGGGTGCCCGCCGGCACCGTCAGCAGATCGCCGCTTTCACACACCACCGCAAAGACTTCCGGCTCAAGACGCAGGTAGAAGCAGGCACGTCCGGCAACGAAGAAGCGCACCTCGTCTTCGGCGTGGCGGTGCTCGGCCAGAAACTTCGAGCGAGCGGCGGCCGCCGCGCCGCGCCAGTCGGGGTCGCTGTGGTCGGGTCGCAGCGTGGCCACATCGATATGCCGATAGCGGTCGTCGGAGTTGATTTCCGCGACTTGGTCAGCGTGGTCGGCCAAGATCCGCTCGGGTGGCCCGCTCGGCTCGACGTCAGAAGTAATCGGCCGGCGATCGAAAACGATTCCCCGCGTGGCAAGCTCGTCGCCGATGAGGCGGGCGTCGTCGGTGCGCAACCGCACCTTACCGGCGTCGGTATCGGCCATCACCTGCAGCAGTGTCATTCGATCCCTATCTCGCGGCGTCCGGTCAGCGTCGCCAACTCGCACATCGCTTCCAAGCATTCGACGCGGTCGCGAGCCTGCGCAAGGTCGGCGCCCCACGCGGTGATCCCGTGACCGGCAATGAACAGTACCGGCGGGGCGTCCGGATGCTGGTTCAGATGTTGCTCGATGTCCTCGCCGATGCCTGCGACATCGACATGATTGGCGAACACCGGGATGGTGATGGTGCCGGTGGTGCCCAGTCCTTTGATCAGCTCGTAGCCCGTGAACGTCAAAGCCGTTGAAGCACCGACCGTTTGGGCGGTTGCGTGCGGCGCATGGACGTGAACGACGGCATCGGCGTCGGTGGCCCGGTAGATCGCAGTGTGAATCGCGGTCTCCGCGGATGGACGCCGGCTACCCGACACCGGTTGTGAGTCGGCGACGGCCACCCTCACCATGTCGTCGGCGGTGAGCTCGCCCTTGGACAGGCCGCTGCCGGTGATTGCCGCCGTCTGTCCGGAGCGCACCGAGATATTGCCTGCCGTGCCGGGCATCCAGCCATGCGCGTACAAGCTGCGGGCGATGTCGGCAATCTGGTGCCCCACAGCGGTATTCGGCTCGCCGACCGGACCGTTTTCGGTAACCACCGCGGTGATCAGTTCCGGGGGTGTGACATCGAAAGCGGGGTTGAAGACGGCGGTGCCGTCCGGGGCGGTGGCAACGCCGCCGACATGAGTGATTTCCGCTGCGGCTCGCTGTTCGACGACGATCTCGGCTCCCGTCGCCGTCGCGATGTCGCGAGTCGATTCGGGCGCGACAACGATGAACGGGATACCGTGCCGGTGGGCCGCCACCGCCAGCGCATAGGTGCCGATCTTGTTCGCGACCGAGCCGTCGGCAGCGATGCGATCCGCGCCGACCATCACGCAGTCGACCTGCCCGGTGGCCATCGCCCACGCCGCGGCGGAGTCGATCGTCAGCCGGTGCGCAATGCCCGCCTCGGCCAACTCCCACGCGGTCAGCCGCGCTCCCTGCAGCAGCGGTCGCGTCTCATCGACCAACACCTCAGCGACCTTGCCGCGAGCATGCAGCACCCGCAGCGCCCCGAGCGCAGTACCGACTGCGGTGGTGGCCAGCCGGCCGGTGTTGCAATGCGTGAGCACCCGCAGCGGACGATCGGGACACAGCCGCAGCACCAGATCGGCGGCCTGGGTGGCAAGCATCCGGTTGACCCGCGCATCCTGGGCCAGCATCTGCTGGGCCTCTGCGAGCACGGCATCCGGGCCCGTGGGCAAGGTGGCCAGCGCTCGCCGCACACCCCAGGCCAGATTCACCGCGGTGGGCCGGGCCGATGCGATCCGGGCGGCTTCCGACGTCGTCGTGTCGGGGTCGCCGATGTGCGCGTATGCCGCCAGCGCCACGCCGAACGCGCCGGCCACACCGAGGGCCGGCGCACCCCGGATGGCCAGGGTCTTGATCGCGTCGATGAGCTCGTCGACGCCTGCGATCCGCAGCCAGCGCAACTCGCGCGGCAGCAGGCGCTGGTCAATGGCCAGCAATGCGCCGTCGGCCCAGGTGATCGAGCTTTCCGCCACAGCCTCGGATCGCGACTCCGGTGTTGTCACACACCCCATCCAACCCCGACTACGAGCCCGCGGCCAGAATTCTTAACAGGACAACCAGGCAGATCTGACCGACAATGAGCCGATGCGACTGTCTCTTGCACTTGCCGCCGTGGCCACCATGGTCGGTCTGGCCGTGCCGGCGCTGGCCGACCCGCCGCCACCGAGCGTGCCGGACAATCCGGCAGCTGACGCGACATTCCTCGACTCACTCAACAAAGCCGGTATGAGCTACAGCAATGGATCGAGCGCAATCGCGGCCGGGAAAATGGCCTGCGACCTGATGAACTCGGGCACGTCGGAAAAGGACGTCGTCGACAAGTTGAGCATGCTCAATCCGGGTTTGAACTCCGGCGGCGCGATGAAATTCGCGGCGCTGGCATCGAGCGCCTACTGTCCGGATTACCTGAACAAGTCCAGCACGCCGACCAAAAGTGCTTCGCCGTTCCCGGGCTTCGGCGGGCGCTAGAGGTACTTGCTCCCCCGGGTGGACTCGAACCACCAACCCTTCGGTTAACAGCCGAATGCTCTGCCAATTGAGCTACAGGGGACTACCTGGTGTCCGCGGCACATCGGCGCGGATCGCTGGAGACTCTAGCGTACTGGCTCACGCGCGCCCAACCTGACCGATCGCCCGCCGGGAGGCACCAAACCGCGGCCATGGGGCAGGATGGACGCAGAAACGCAAACCTCGGAAGGGACCGTTTTGATCCGTTACGTCGTCGTGCTGGGACTGGGCTATGTGTTGGGCACAAAGGCCGGTCGGCGCCGTTACGACCAGATCGTCGGCACCTACCGCGCCCTGACCAGCAGCCCCGCCGCCAAGTCGATGATCGAAGCGGGACGGCGCAAGGTCGCCAATCGCGTGTCGCCGGACGCGCGGATGGTGACGCTGACCGAGATCGACGATGCGACCGCCGTCGTCGAGCGCGAGGCGCCCAATCGTTAAGCCGTGAGATCGTCGCCGCTGGCCTGCTCCAGCAGACTGCGCCGGTAGGCCTCCATCGCGACCAGATCGCCGAACAGCGCGTGATACTCGTCGCCCTGCTCCACCGGCGACATCCGCTGCAACTTGGACTTGACGTCCGCAATCTGCCTGCCGACCCACACCTCCTGCAGACGGGCCAGCACGCCGGCGATGTAGCGCGGCAGTTTCTCGTCGTCGTCGACCCGGATGGCTTCGACACTCAGCTCACTGATCAACCCGGCGGCCGCGGGCGATGGCGCCTTCTGCCGCACCGCATCCAGCCATTCCGCCCCGCTGATACCCGCCGCGGTGCCACCGGCCGCTTCGATGGCCGTGCACACCGCGGAGTAACCGGGGTGGGTGAAGCTTTCGACGGTGAGCGCATCGAAAACCGGCCCGGCCAGCGCCGCATACTGCAGCGCCGACTTGAGCGCCTCGCGCTGCGGCCACAGTGTCGGGTCTTTGGGGTCCGGGCGGGGGACGGCCGGTCCGCGCACAGCTCGGTCTGCCTGCCTGACGGGACGATGCGACTTGCCGCGACCTTGGGCGCTAGGGCTTTTCGCCTCATCGCGCGCCCGGCTGATGACCTGTGCGACGTCGGCCCAGCCGACCCAGCCCGCGAGTTGCCGCGCATACTCGTCACGCAGGGTCGGGTCCTTGATCTGGGCGACGATAGGCACACAACGCTGCAGCGCGGATACCCGGCCCTCGGCGCTGTCCAGATCGATGTCGCTCAGCGTCGTGCGGATCGCGAACTCGAACAACGGAGTTCGTCGCGCCACCAGATCGCGCAGCGCGCCGTCACCGGATGCCAACCGCAGGTCGCAAGGGTCCATGCCGTCGGCCGCGACCGCGACGAAAGACTGGCCGGCCAGGTGCTGCTCACCGGAGAATGCCTTGAGCGCCGCTGCCTTGCCGGCCTCGTCGCCGTCGAACACATAGATGAGCTCACCGCGAAAGAAGTTGTCGTCCATCATGAGTCGGCGCAGCATGGCCAGGTGTTCGTCACCGAACGCGGTGCCGCAGGATGCCACCGCGGTCTTCACCCCGGCCAGGTGCATCGCCATCACATCGGTGTAGCCCTCGACGACGACCGCCTGATGCCCCTTGGCGATCTCACGCTTGGCCAGGTCGATGCCGAACAGCACCGACGACTTCTTGTACAGCAAGGTCTCTGGCGTGTTGACGTACTTGGCTTCCATCGGATCGTCGTCGAACAGCCGGCGCGCGCCGAACCCGATCACCTCGCCGGCCGACGAGCGGATCGGCCACAGCAGCCGACGGTGGAATCGATCCATCGGGCCACGCCGGCCCTCCCGCGACAAGCCCGCAGCCTCGAGTTCTTTGAACTCAAAACCCTTTCGCAGCAAGTGTTTGGTCAGCGAATCCCAGCCCGATGGCGCAAAGCCGCAACCGAAGTGTCGCGCGGCGTCGGCGTCGAAGTTCCGCTCGGTCAGGTACTTTCGCCCGAGCTGGGCCTCCGGCGATTCCAGCGCCGCCGCGTAGAAGGCCAGCGCCTCGGCGTTGGCGGCGAGCAGCCGACTACGACTCCCGCGGTCGCGCTGCACGTTGGTGGCCGCGGCCCCGGTGTAACTGATCGTGTGCCCGATCCGGTCGGCCAACAGTTCGACGGCCTCCACAAAACTCACGTGTTCGATCTTCTGCACGAAGGCATACACGTCGCCGCCTTCGCCGCAGCCGAAGCAGTGGAAATGACCGTGGTTGGGCCGCACGTGAAACGACGGCGACTTCTCGTCGTGAAAAGGGCAGAGCCCCTTCATCGAATCCGCGCCCGCCCTGCGCAGTTGGACGTAGTCGCCGACGACATCCTCGATGCGGACTCGTTCGCGGATGGCGGCGATATCGCGATCGGAGATACGGCCGGCCATCGGCTCAGTGTAGAGCCGTCTGGTCCGCGGGCCCGCCGGATTACCCGGTGCCGATCACGCCGCAGGCGAATCGCTTCTCGGCATCGGGACTGCCGTCGGCGCCGTGCACCAGGAGCGCCGTCTTGCTGCCCGCCAAAAGGTCGTCCCGGGTGAACGCGTCGGTGGTGGTCACCAGGTAGGCGGCGCCGTCTTGACGCACCTCCAAGGGGTCGAGGTCGCCGCTCATCGGCTCCCCGGTGTGGCCGGGCGCCTGGTAGTGCATGCCCGCCGACAGGAAGTCGCCGCGCTGATCGGGCATCATCGGGTCGACCGAGTTCGGCTCGCACTTGCCGACGCCGTGGATGTGCATCTTGTGGAATCCCGGTGCCAGGATGTGGTCGGCGGTCGTCTTGACGGTGACGGTGGCGTAGCCGTTGGCGAATTCGAACGTGGCGGTGGCCACCGACCGTCCGTCGGCGGTGTGCAGTTCAGTGCTGAGCGTCTGCGCACCTGGCGCGGCGCTCGTGGAATTCGCGGTGGAGGACGGCTGATGGGAGCTACAGGCGCTCAGTGCGGCGACGGAGAATGCGGCGA
>DASXJI010000154.1:0-10078 GCA_036497495.1 Mycobacterium sp. | reverse complement strand
CCCCGTGCTGCTGGTGAACTACCGAATGCTGCCCAAGCATTCCATCGGTGAGGCGGTCGACGATTGCTATGACGGCTACCGGTGGCTGCGTGGGCGGGGTTACGGGCCCGAGCAGATCGTTCTTGCCGGCGACTCCGCCGGAGGCTACCTGTCACTCGCGCTGGCCGAAAGGCTGCTCGACGAAGGCGAGGAACCCGCGGCCATCGTCTGCATGTCACCGCTGATGCAGATCACCAAGGCCCCCAAGCAGGCACACCCCAACATCTGCACCGACGCGATGTTCCCGGCCAAGGCGTTTGACGCATTCGTCGACCTCGTTGCCCGCGCGACCCAGCGTCACATCGTGGACGGGCACCCCGAGGAGATCTACGAACCGCTCGACCACATCGAGGCCGGTCTGCCCCGCACGTTGATCCATGTATCCGGTTCCGAGGTCTTGCTGCACGACGCCCGGCTCGCCGCGCGGCGGCTGGCCGCAGCGGGAGTACCGGTCCAGCTGCGGGTCTGGCCCGGCCAAATGCACGTGTTCCAGATCGCCACGCCGATGGTGCCAGAGGCCACCCGGTCGCTGCGCCAGATCGGGGACTACATCCGCGAGGCGACCGACCGAAAAGCCAGGCCACCCAGGCCACGGGTCGTGCCGGCCTAGGTGAAAGATGTTGACGCAAAAGAAAACTGGCCAGAGCTTGTGGCTCTGACCAGCATCTTCTCAGTGGAGCTGCCGGGAATCGAACCCGTAGTTTTAGCGCGGGCCTGCTGACAGCCAACGTGCCGCCACTTCCCGATGTTCGGCGTGCTGAGCTTCCATACTGACGACTTACGGTCGCCACCACTGCCGCAACGGCAGAGCGGTGTCGATTCCGTGGTCGTCAAGCTTCGTCGCTAGCACTTGATGTAACTGAACAACGTTGTGCTCGAACCCTAATCGCGACCCCGCGAGGTACAGACCCCACACCTTGGCAGTACCCCGACCGGCCTCGGCGACGGCTTCGTCCCAATGCGCCACCAGTTTGCGACACCAGTCGCGCAGGGTCATCTCGTAGTGGTGCCGGAGGTTTTCCACGTGCAGTACCTCCAGGCCGACGTCCTGGATCTCAGTGATGATGCGTCCCGAGCCGGTCTCTTCCCCGTCGGGGAATACGTAGCGGTCCAGGAAAGGGTCTGCGTCGAACCTGGGCTTGTTGTTGTGCCGGGTGATGCAGTGATTGAGCAGTAACCCGCCGGTGCGCAGTTTGGACTTGAGGAATCCGAAGTAAGCGGGGTACTGTCCGACGCCAATGTGCTCGGTCAGCCCGATCGACGAGACGGCGTCGAAGCCCGTCTCGCGGACATCGCGGTAGTCGCAGTGTCGCACCTCGGCGAGCTCGCTCAGCCCGTCGTCCTCGACCGCCTTTTGTGCCCACTTGGCCTGTTCGGCCGACAGCGTCGCACCGATGACGCGGACGCCGCGGCGAGCAGCGTAGCGCGTCATGCCGCCCCAGCCGCAGCCCACGTCGAGCAACCGATCCCCCGGCTGCAGGCGCAGCTTGTCGAAGATCAGCCGAAACTTGTTCTCCTGCGCCTCCTCCAGCGTCGCATCGGCGGTTGGGTATAGCGCACAGCTATAAGCCATCAGCGGATCGAGCACCAACTCGTAGAACCTGCTGGAGACGTCGTAGTGGTGGTGGATGGCTGCAGCGTCCCGAGCCTTGCTGTGCAGTAACCCGTTGGCGATACGGTGCCACCGGGGAAGCACCTCCTGCGGCGGCGGCGCGACGGGCAGCAGCCGGCGCAAGCCGACGGACCGGATGATGTTGGCCATCACCCGCGCCGGCGGCCGCTCAAAAATGAGCGTGTCGGTCAGCGCCTTTAACAGCTCGTACGGATCGCCGGGGTGCACGCCATGGGCTTCCACGTCACCCGAGACGTAGGCGCGGGCCAACCCCAGTTCCCCAGGCGCGGTCACGAGGTAGGTGGCGCCCCGCGGGGTCAGCAGATTCAGGCCTACAGTGGCGTCGTCGGGTCCGGCCGTGCTGCCGTCGTAGGCGGTGAATCTCAACAGCGGCTGCTGACTGCCTTCGGCGAAGATAGCCAGGATCTGCGCCAAGCTCAGCTTGCCGGTCGCCGTGCGGATCGGCTCCTTGAACGTCACCATCGTCGTTGCACCGCCTTTGCCTGAGCTCGAGGAGACAGGAATCGGGGTCGTAAGTCGTCTTCGCCGTGCCAAGTATCGAGCCTCCCGGTACGGAACCAGCTCCGTCTCGTTTCGCTGTGTGAAATCCCTCTGACTAATCATTTCGGACTCATGGCAAAATGTAGTCCGACCAACCGGCAGGCGACATGGAAATGTGCGACCGCGGCTCCGACTGCGACCGAAATTTGCGCAGGAGGTGTCTGTCCGTCGAACTGGACCTGGACCCCTTTCTACTCTTCGAAATACCGATCACAGAGACTTTCGCTCCTATGATAATTTCGGGCCCCGCCAGGCCACCCGATCGCTGCCACGGCGTGCTTGCCCCTCGCCGTTTCCGCCGAAGGCACTAGATGCCGCGGTAAATGGCTCTTGCGCAGCGAATGCAGGCTGGTGGCGAATCTGCTAGCACCATTGCTCGTAGCGCGAGCCGCGCGACGGTCTACCGGGTGCTTGCTGAGACAGACCGCACCGATACCTCCAATTAACGCGCGAGGAGTGCCCCTGACGCTGACTCGATAAAACGCCTCGCCGTGAGTCTATCGGCCTATCCTGAGTGAGTCTTGGAGACGCTGAGGCCAAGCGGCGGAGGGTCTGATGACCGCAGCGACCGCGTGCCGCACGTGTGGCACCGAACCGCGGGAGAATGCGCGATTCTGTGACGGCTGTGGTGCACCCGTCACGGAGCACGACACCCGCGCGGAGTACAAGCAGGTAACCGTCCTGTTCGCCGATGTGGTGCACTCCATGGACATCGCGTCAGTTGTGGGCGCGGAGCGGCTGCGCGAGATCATGGCAGAACTCGCCGACCAGTGCGCGGCGGTGGTGACACGGTACGGCGGCACGGTGGACAAGTTCACCGGTGACGGGATCATGGCGGTGTTCGGTGCGCCGATAGCGTTGGAGGACCACGCTTTTCGTGCCTGCCTGGCTGCGTTGGGAGTTCAGGAGGAGGCCAAACGGCTTGCTGTCGACGCGCGGGAGCGCGATGGTGTGCATCTGCAGCTGCGGGTGGGACTGAACTCCGGTGAGGTAATCGCCGGCGAAATCGGCTCAGGGCCTTTCGGTTACACCGCCGTCGGTGAGCAGGTTGGCATGGCCCAGCGGATGGAGTCGGTGGCACCGCCGGGTGGGGTGATGCTCAGCGCATCGACCGCACGACTGGTTGAGGGCGCTGCGACTATCGGCGACGCTGAGTTGGTTCAGATCAAGGGTGCCGACGCGCCCGTGACTGCCCGGCGGCTGTCGAGTGTGGCGGACCGGGACCGGCCTGTTGCTGCTTCTCAATCGGCTCTGGTGGGTCGGCGCTGGGAGATGGCCGTCGTCGACGGGCTGCTGGAATGTGTTATCGACGGCCGGGGCGCGGTGGTTACCGTGGTGGGATCACCGGGTATCGGCAAGAGCCGTCTCATGCGTGAGGCGACGGCAATCGCTGCTGGGCGCAAAGTGGAGGTGTTCAGCGCCTTTTGCGAATCGCATGCCACCGACATTGCCTTCCACGTCGTGGCGCGGCTGCTGCGGGCGGCCACCGGCGTGCGTGGCCTGGACGCCCCGGCCGCTCGTGAGCGAGTGCGCTCCCGGGTGCCGGATGCAGACCCCGAGGACTTGCTGCTCTTCGATGACTTGTTGGGCATCGCCGATCCCGAGGTGGAGCTGCCCAAGATCGATCCCGATGCCCGGCGGCGGCGGTTGACCGCGCTGGTCAATGCCGCCTCATTGGCCCGCCACGCCCCGGCAGTCTATGTCGTTGAGGACGCGCACTGGATCGACGAGGTCAGCGAATCCATGGTTGCCGACTTTGTGGCGGTGATCCCGCAGACCCACTCGCTGGTGCTGATCAGCTACCGCCCGGAATATCGGGGCGCGTTGAGCCGGGTGCCCGGTGCTCAAAGCATCGCCCTTGCGCCGCTAAGCGATCCGGAGACCGCAGCACTGGTCAGCGATCTTTTGGGGTCGGACTCCTCGGTTGGGGGATTGGCTGCCTTGATCGTCGAAAGGGCTGCCGGTAACCCGTTTTTCGTGGAGGAGATGGTGCGCGAACTGGCCGAGCGAGGTGTCCTGCGCGGAAACCGCGCCGCCTACGTTTCGACCGTCGGCGCTGCTGCGGTCAGCGTGCCAGCCACCGTGCAGGCCACTATTGCCGCCCGCATCGACCGCCTTGACCCGGCGGCCAAGCGAACCTTGAGTGCTGCGGCGGTCGTCGGCTCACGGTTCAGCCGGGAACTGCTGGAAACGCTGGGGATTGATCCTGTCCTTGAGAGCCTGGCGGGCGGCCAGTTCATCGATCAGGTCAGCTTCACCCGGCACCCCGAGTATGTATTCCACCATCCGCTGATCCGCACGGTGGCCTACGAATCACAGCTCAAGTCGGATCGCGCCCAGCTGCACCGGCGGCTGGCCGCCGCGACCGAAGCCCGCGAGCCGCAATCGGCCGACCAGAACGCGGCGCTGATCGCCGAACATCGGGAGGCCGCCGGTGATCTGCGGGCCGCTTACGGCTGGCACATGCGCGCGGCGACGTGGGCGACCAACCGCGACATCGCCGCAGCATGGCTCAGTTGGGAGCGGGCCCAAAAGATCGCCGACGCCCTGCCCGCCGATGACCCGAACCGAGCGGCCATGCGCATTGCCCCGCGCACCATGCTCTGCGGGATCGCCTGGCGCGTCCAAGTGAACGTTGAAGGTGGCCGCTTTGATGAGTTGCGGCAGTTGTGCACCGCCGCCGGGGACAAGGCGTCACTGGCCATCGCCATGGCGGGGCTGGTGATGGATCACGCGTATCACGCCCGGATCCCCACGGCGTCGCAGCTGGCGTCGGAAGCCATGGCCCTCATCGAGTCCATCGCCGATCCGACCTTGACGGTGGGGCTGTCCTTCGCCCCGATCTACGCCAAGGTTGAGAGCACCCAGTGGTGTGACGTGCTGCAGTGGTCACAGGCAGTTATCGACCTGGCCGACGGTGACGCGTCCAAAGGCGACTTCATCTTCGGATCTCCGTTAGCGCTCGCCTTTGCGACGCGGGGTATGGCCCGTTACTGCCTGGGTCGTCCCGGATGGAGAGACGACCTGCACCACGGCCTTGACATGGCCCGCAGTGCCGACCCCCTGTCCTACGCCAGGGCCGTCACCTACGTCTACGTATTAGCAATACCGGTTGGCGTGCTGAGGCCCGACGATCGCGCGCTGCGCGAGATCGAGAATGCCCTAGGGATTGCCGAACGATCCGCTACTGGACTCGCGGTGGCCGCCGCCCGGCTGACGCTGGGCGTTGCGCTTGTGCACCGCCCAACGGCTGCCGAGCGTGACCGCGGACACAAGCTGCTGGCCGAGGTCAGCGACGTGTTCCTACGCCAGGAGGGTTACAACCTGGCCGAGTTACCGGCCCTCAACGTGTACTTGGCGCGGGAGAGGGCGAGAGCTGGAGATCGCGATGACGCCATATCGCTCATGCGCGCCCAAACCGACCCTCTGTTCCACGAGGGACATCTGCTGATGTGGGGTGTTCCTGCGACGGGTGTTCTGGTGGAAACACTGCTCGACCGCGGGGCCGACGCTGACGTGGCCGAAGCCGACGCCGCGATCGAGCGGTTAGCGGCGGCGCCAGCCGACGACGGCTTGGCTATACGAGAAGTCACCCTGTTGCGACTGCGGGCTCTCCTGGCGCGGGCGCGCGGTGACGAGGCCGCCTACCGAGACGATCGGGATCGCTACCGCGACATGGCGACATCGCTTGGCTTTGAGGGGCATATTCCCTGGGCCCAGGCAATGCCATGACGGCGGTTGTACCCCGATTGATACGTGGCTTCGGCCATCACGGCGCTGAGCGTCTGGAACGCCAACATCTGACTCAGTTGCGCGACACAGTTGCGACGCAGTCCCAACTCGGCCAAAGTGCGTAATCCGCTGCGAACGGCTTCTTGCGCTGCGGCCTCACGCTGTGCGTATAGCGCCGAATCGGCGCGTCCGTTGCGTGACCCCAGCGCCACCGTCGGTAACGCGTCGTGCACTCAGCCACGCGAGTGCGCCCGTCGATCGCAGCCGGTCTGCCTGCATGCCATGGTTTCTCGCTTCCTCTTGGTAGCTCGCCTGGGGACCCGAACTGGCGCTAGGGCGCGGACACCCATGCGACTCATGGCGTCTCTCTCCGGCAAGTTTTAGTCGCGCCATGCGAATTGGCGAAGGAGGTCAAAGCTCCCGAGTGGTCTCGGGGTCCGTTTCGGAAGTTGTTGACAGAGCTCGCCGACGCGGAAATAAGAATCTTCGGCATGCATTTCGCCGACCCGGTCATTGGAACTGTCGTAACCGCAGATCGGGTCTACCGGTTCGTCACACCCGCCGATTCGACCCCTGCGTGAGGTGCCCCGACTACTTCGTCAGTTGCGTTGGTCAGCTCTGCATACCGTGCGAGGTGATAGTCGGCTGATCCGAACTCGTACTGGATGGCGGTCAGTCGTTTGAAGTAGTGCCCGATCGCCAGTTCCTCCGTCATGCCCATGCCGCCGTGCAGTTGCACCGCGTTCTGCCCGATGAAGCGAGCCGCGCGCCCGATCGTCGCCTTTGCGGCCGAAACCGCCCGCGCGCGGCTGGCCGGCTCGGCCGACAGGTACAGGATCGCGAGGTAGACGGCCGCAATCGCCTGCTCGAGCTCCATGTACATGTCAACCATCCGGTGTTGCAGGACCTGAAAGCTACCGATCGGCTGCCCGAATTGCTGGCGCTGTTTGCAGTACTGGACGGTGTCGTTCAACACTTTTCGCATGCAGCCCACTGCTTCTGAGCAGATCGCCGCGGCTCCCTCATCACGCGCCTGCGCAACAGACGACCAGGCCTGTCCCTCGTCGCCGAGTAGCGCGCCGGCGGGCAGGCGCAGCCGGTCGAACACCAGGTCGGCCGCGCGACGGTCATCGATCGTTGGGTAACTGTGGATCCCAAGGCCGGGACCCGCTCTGTCCAAATCGACGAGGAAGAGCGAGATGCCGACGGGAAGCAACCCGGGGCTGGAGGTCTGCGCGGTTACCAGCAGATGCGTGGCCAGGGGCGCGCCGACGGAGACGATCTTGGTCCCATTCAGCACCCAGTCGTCGCCGTCACGTTCCGCTGTGGTCGCCACGTGTTGCCAACGATCGCCGGATGTCGGTTCGGCTGCGGCCAAGGCAACGATCGCGGTGCCGGCCACGATCCGTTCGAGTACCGAGGTGGCCGCCTCCCCGCGGGCACGGCGCAACAGTCCGCCCGCCACCACGACGGTGTCGACGTAAGGCTCGACGACCAGTGCCTGACCCAGCGCTTCGGTGATGACCATGAGTTCCACCGGGCCGCCGCCCATTCCGCCGACCTCTTCGGGCAGGGTGGCGCCCAGGATGCCGAGTTCATCGGCAAATCCTCGCCAGATTTCCGGTTGCCAACCGGCGCCGGATTTGGCGGCGGTGCGGCTCTTGTCGAGGTCGTAGCGGGTCGCCAGGAACCTTCCGAGCCCGTCGCGCAGCAGTTCTTGTTCCTTGGTCAGGTTGAAATCCATCAGAGCCCCAAAGCCCATTTGGCGAGAATGTTGCGCTGAATTTCGTTGCTGCCGGCAAAGATTGAGCCCGCCCGGTCATTGAAGTAGTGCAGCGGCGCGACCGCCTGCCACGGTTCCCCGCTGATGTATCCGTCGGCGGGTGCCTCGAATTCGGAGACCGGCCCGCCGGGCCGCGTCGCATGAGGTTGATATATCCGGCCCCGAGGCCCGGCCGCCTCCAGGGCGAGTTCGGTGAGCATCTGGCTCAGCTCGGTAGCCAGGATCTTCAGCATTGACGACGCGGCGCCGGGGTTCTTGCCTTCGGCCACTGTCGCCAACGTTCGGTATTCGAGTATCTCGAGCACCTCGGTCCGGATCCGCACATCCGCGAGCTTGTGCGCGAAGGCCGGGTCGTCGAGCAGCTCGCCGCCGGCGGGTCCCGGTTGCGCAGCAGCGACCGTAGCGATGTCCTCGGCCATCACCTGCATCCCCGGTGCGGTCGCACCTCCGCCGCGTTCGAACTCCAACAGGTACTTGGCCACGGTCCAGCCGTCGTCAATCTCGCCAACCACGTTGGCCTTGGGCACCCGGACACCGTCGAAGAACACCTGGTTCTGGATCTGCTCGCCGGAGGTCATCACCAGCGGGCGGATCTGGATGCCCGGGGAGGTCATGTCGATCAGCACAAACGTGATGCCCTGTTGTTTGCGCTGCATGCGCGCGGTACGGACCAGACCGAACATCCAGTTCGCCTCGCCTGCGTGTGTCGTCCAGATCTTGCTGCCGGTGCACACCAGGTTGTCGCCGTCATCGACAGCGGCCATCGACAGCGAGGCCAGATCCGAACCCGCTTCGGGTTCGGAGTAGCCCTGACAGAAGAAAACCTCACCGGTCAGGATGCGGGGCAGAAAGAACTCCTTCTGCTGCGGCGTACCGTATGCCAAGATCGCGTAGGCGACCATCCGAATCCCCATCGGCGACAACACCGGAGCTCCGGCCAGCGTCGACTCGCGGCTGAAAATGTAGTGCTGAGTCAGGCTCCAGTCGCACCCGCCGTATTCGACCGGCCAGGCCGGCGCTGCCCAGCCCCGCTCGTGCAGGATCCGCTGCCACTGCATGCTGGCCTCGTGGTCGGAATAAAAACTTGTCATCAAACGACCGGCCTGCCGCAACTCCGGCGTCAACTTCTCATCCAGGAAGCTGCGGACCTCGTCGCGGAACGCCAGGTCGGACGCCGACCAGTCCAGATTCATGTGCGCTCCTTTATGTGCGCTCCCCGTTTGTCCCGCTCTGGATTCAATGTTGCTACAGCAGCCGACCGTTGGCCAGCCACCTCGCGCAGTTCCCCGATACCGCCTGGCGTCTGCCACAGAAGTGCTGGCGCGGTGATTGCACCTGTTCGTAGCAGCGTCGGGGTTCAAACTTTCTGGCCCTGCGACCCGGCGCGGTGAAATCCGCCGGGGCCTTTTCCGTTACCCTACCGCACTGCTCGGCCATATGGTATCCAACCTTGTTGAACTCCAACGTTTTACACAGTTTGCACAGGAAACTGTGGATAACCCGCCTCACCTTCACTCAGAGATGTTGTGCGAGTGGGTATTACGCTTGGCTAGACACGCCAGCGGCGTGGCCGTAATTCGCTTACCTGAGCTCCGAAGATTCACTTTCGCCGAGGCTTTCGCGGCCCTGCGGCATCCGTTTGGCTTGGGCAGCGGATATATCGAGGGCGACTTCGCCATTGCGGGAGTGCCCTTCCCGTCGGCGGGACAGCGTCTGGAGTTGCTCAACCCACTTCGGCGGCCAGCTTCTTCAGCACCTCGGCGAGTGCGTCCACCGCCTCGGTACTCTCCCGTGGATCCTTGCCGTCCAGCGAGCTAGTCGGGATCGACAAACTGATCGCGTCGACGACGCGGGCCCCGGCCCCGCCGAACGACTTGCGCGTCTCGTCGTGTGCCCACACGCCGCCGTACCGGCCGCCCGAGGCGCCGATCACGGCGAGCGGCTTAGCGGTGACTGCGCCGTCATGGTGGTCTTCCCTTCAGTTCTGATTTGTCAGACCGATGTTCGGCCCCACGCGGGTGCGGCGTCGCCCTCTCATCCGGTCGGCGCGGCGGGCGCCTTGACCGCCTCTAAACACACGGTGACGTCGACGGTGTCTCCGACCATCGGGCCGCCCCCGGCTAGCACTGGAGTGTCGGTCAGGACGCCGAAGTCGCTACGCTTCAGTTTGATCACGCCATCGAACCCGGCCACTTCACCGTGACCCATGCCGGCGCTCACCCCGAGAAATGCGAACGCCAGTGGTAGGCGTTTGGTGATTCCGCGCAGGGTGAAGTCGATTATGAGCACCCAGTCGTTCTGCCCGGTGCCGTGCATGTCGACCGAGACGAGGGTCGCGGTGGGGAACTCGT
>DASXJI010000153.1:0-6974 GCA_036497495.1 Mycobacterium sp. | reverse complement strand
CGCGAAGCGGACCCGAACCCAAACGCGACATGGCACGATCGCGCGGGTGGCCAGCAGATCCGCCGACGACCAACACCTGCGCGACCTCGCGAGGCTGCGCCGCGTTCGCGACCGCATCGACCGCGAGTACGCCCAGCCGCTGGACGTGGAGGCGCTCGCTCGCGACGCGCACATGTCGGCCGGCCATCTCAGCCGCCAGTTCAAAGCCGCCTATGGCGAATCGCCGTACTCCTACTTGATGACCCGCCGCATCGAGCGCGCGATGGCGCTGCTGCGTCGCGGCGACCTCGGCGTCACCGAGGTCTGCGTCGCTGTCGGCTGCTCGTCGCTGGGCACCTTCAGCACGCGCTTCACCGAGCTGATCGGCCTCTCCCCCAGCGCCTATCGGGACCAGACAGCACAGATGGAGACGGGTCTGCCATCGTGCGTGGAAAAGCAGGTGACCAGACCGGTCAGGAATCGAGAAGCTCCCGCCGCTGCTCTGCACCTAACGTGACTGTCATGGACATCACCATTCACTCGAGCATGCTGCCCCACGACGATCCGGAAGAGTCGCTGGCGTTCTACCGCGACACCCTCGGCTTCGAGGTGCGCCTCGATGTCGGCAAGGGCACGATGCGGTGGATCACGGTCGGCCCGCCGAATCAGCCTCATACGTCTATTGTTTTGCATCCGCCGGCCGCGAACCCGGGTATCACCGAGGACGAACGGCGCACCATCGCCGAGATGATGGCCAAGGGCACCTACGCGATGATCGTCCTGGCCACCAAGGACCTCGACGGAGTGTTCGAGCGGCTACAGGCCACCAACGCCGACATCGTTCAAGAACCCACCGAGCAGCCCTACGGAATTCGCGACTGTGCCGTGCGCGATCCCGCGGGCACCATGGTCCGCATCCAAGAGCTGAGCTAAACCGTTGTCGGCTCGCTCACCTTGACCAACATCTTGCCGATGTTGGCCCCAGTGAACAGCCCGTTGAGCGCGTCAACACACGAGTCGACGCCCTCAAACACGGTCTGGCGGGCCTTGATTCGGCCCTCGTGGCCCCACTGCCGAAGCGAGGCGAACGCTTCGTCGAAGCGCCCCCACTGATCGAGCGCATTGAATCCCTGCATGGTCGCGGTCTTCGACAGCAGGTTCACGTAGTTCGCCGGCCCGGGATGGTCGCCGGTCAGATAGCTGGAGATGATGCCGCACAACACGACCCGCGCATTCATGGCCAACCTGCCCAACACCGCGTCGAGAATGGGGCCGCCGACATTGTCGAAGTAGACGTTGACCCGCTTGGGGCAGTGCTCTTTCAGCGCGGCGCCGAGGTCGTCATTCTTGTAGTCGATGCACGCGTCGAAACCGAAGTCCTCGACCACCGCTCGACACTTCTCCCGCCCGCCCGCGATGCCCACCACCCGTGCGCCGGCGATCTTGGCGATCTGGCCCGCCACCGATCCGGTAGCGCCCGCCGCGGCCGAGACCACCACGGTGTCTCCGGCCTGAGGCCGACCGACGTCGGTCATCCCGATGTACGCCGTGGCCCCGGTTGGGCCGTAGACCGACATGATCGCGAGCTGATCGCTTTCGTCGGGGATCGGTGTGCTGAACACGTCGTCGCGAACGATCACATATTCCTGAAAGCCGGTCAGCGTGGTGATCACATCCCCAACCGCGTAGGCGTCACAGCGTGATGACACGACCTCGCCGATTCCGGCCGCGCGGATGACTTCGCCCAACTGCACGGGCGGCAGGTAGCCCTGCTGGTCGTTGAGCCAGGTGCGGACCGCGGCGTCGAGGCCCACATAGGTGGTGCGGACCAGCGCCTCGCCCTCGGCGGGCTCGGGCGCCGGCGTGGTGACCAGTTCGGTGTCTCCGGGCTGGACGAGCCCGCTCGGACGGCGACGCAGCAGGATCTGACGGTTCGCTAAATCGGCCACGATGCAGAAACTACCGAATGCGAATGACCTATTCGGCGCGATCTTGGTATGCGAGCATCGGTGAATGAAATCCGAGGACGATCCCGAAGCCCGAATTCGGGAGCTGGAGCAGCCGATGGCCGAGGCGGCACGAGCGTCGGAGGCCGGCGAGAATCCGCCGCCCGGTAAGTGGGCGCCACCGCCCGCTTCCGCGATGCCGCCACCGCCCGGTGCCGCGTTCCCGCCGGGCCCCCCGATGCCGACACCGCCATCGCTCCCCTACGGCGGCGGCTTGTTTCCGAGCCCATCGGCCCAATACTCGCGCAGCAACCGAACGCTGTGGATCATCCTCGGAGTCTTCGTGATTGGCATGATCGCCCTGCCGGCCGCGATCTTCCTCTTTACCGCACACCAGGTTTCGCGCACTGGCATGACCACCTTCTCGCCCATTCCGAGTATCCCCACGGCAGGCCCCACCGCCTCTGCCACCATGCCGCCAACGAATGCGACCACGCCGTCGATGCCATCGACATCAGTGTCGAGCGCGCCGGCGGGTGAAAACATCACTGTCTCCGGCATCAGCGAAGCCCGAACCATCGCCTGCAATGGGTGCAGCGTCAGCGTCAGCGGAATCACCAACAATGTCGTGATCACCGGCCACTGCGCGAGCCTGAGTGTTTCTGGTATCCAAAACCAGATCACCGTCGACGCATCCGACACCATCCAAATCTCAGGCTCCGGCAACCAGGTCACTTATCACACCGGATCGCCGAAAATCGGGAATTCCGGTTTCGATAACGTCGTTCAACGGCGTTGACCCATCAGACGGTGAGCAGCCGGTAGAGCCCGATGAGGCCGACGACGACGATCGCGGCGCGCAGCGCATTCGGGGAAAGCCGACGGCCATAGCGTGCACCCAGCCAGCCGCCGAGCAATGACCCGACCGCGATGAGACCCGCGACCGCCCAGTTGATTCGATGGAAAGCCGCCATCGTATAAGCGAGCGCCGCAACAAAGTTCACGATCAGCGTCAGCAGGTTCTTCGCGGCGTTCATCCGCTGCACCGATTCCGGCAGCAGTGCACCCATCGCGCCAACTAGCAGAATCCCCTGCGCGGCAGTGAAATAGCCCCCATAGACGGCGACCGCGAAAGTGCTCGCCACCACCGCGGCCATCCGGCCGCGCGAAATGTCTTCGGCGGACTGACCTGCCTTCGCCGCCCGTTCCTGCGCCCAGGCTTGGATACGCGGACCGATGACCACCAGGACCAGGGCGATGATCAGCAGCACCGGCACCACGGCGGTGAACAGTTTCTCCGGAAGATGCAAGAGCAGCCAAGCGCCCAATATCGCGCCGACGACCGAAGCGGGAATTTGCCATACCAGCCGGCCGCCCTGACCGCGCAGTTCACGCCGATAGCCCCAGGTGCTTGAGGCATTGCCCGCAACCAGGCCCACCGCGTTGGACATTGTCGACGTCACCGGCGGATAGCCCATGGCGACAAGTGTCGGAAAAGTGATCAACGTGCCCGAACCGACAACGGCATTGATCGCGCCGGCCCCCACGGCGGCGAGGACGATCAAGATCCCTTGCGACAACGGCACCGGCAAGACTTTATCCGGCTCAACTCATGGGTAAATATGAGTTTCAGCACTGCTCGTCCCGCCGTCAGCGCGACTTAGGCTTGCGCTTCTCGCGTACCCGGACGTTGATACGAATCGGGGTGCCTTCAAAGCCGAATGTCTCGCGCAGCCGTCGCTCCAAGAATCGGCGGTAGCCCGCTTCCAGGAAGCCGGAGGTGAACAGCACGAACGTCGGCGGGCGAGCGGCGGCCTGGGTGGCGAACAGAATCCGCGGCTGTTTACCGCCGCGCACCGGCGGCGGTGTCGCCGCCACGACTTCCTTGATCCAGGTGTTCAACCGGCCGGTACCGATCCGGGCGTCCCACGAGGCCAACGCGCTCTCTAACGCCGGCACCAACTTCTGCACCGCGCGGCCGGTTTTCGCGGAGATGTTGACCCGTTGCGCCCAGTGCACCTGCGCCAGTTGGCGGTCGATCTCGTTATCCAGCTGGTAACGCCGCTCGTCGTCGACCAGGTCCCACTTGTTGAACGCCAGCACCAGCGCGCGCCCGGCCTCGATGACCATCGACAGCACCCGAAGGTCCTGCTCGGTCAGCGGCACCGATCCGTCGATCAGCACGATCACCACCTCGGCGGCATCGATGGCGCCGTGCGTGCGTACCGAGGCATAGAACTCCTGCCCGCTGGCCTGGCCGACCTTGCGGCGTAGCCCGGCCGTGTCGACGAAACGCCAGACCTTGCCGTCCATCTCGATCAGCGAGTCCACCGGATCGACGGTTGTGCCGGCGACATCGTGCACCACCGAGCGCTGATCGCCCACCAACCGGTTCAGCAGCGAGCTCTTGCCGACGTTGGGCTTGCCGACCAATGCCACCCGCCGTGGACCGCTCTGCGAGGAGGCCAGTTCAGCGACCGCCGGTAGCGCGCCGACGACCGCGTCAAGCAGATCGGCCACGCCGCGACCGTGTATCGCGCTGATCGCGTGTGGCTCGCCGACGCCCAACGACCACAACGCGGCGGCGTCGGCTTCGCCTCTCTCGCTGTCAACTTTGTTGGCGGCCAGGAAGACCGGCTTGCCGGAGCGGCGCAGGATACGCGCCGCAGCTTCGTCGCCGGCGGTCGCGCCGACGACCGCGTCCACCACCAGTATCACCGCGTCTGCGGTACGCATGGCCACCGACGCCTGCTCGGCTACCAGCAGCTGCAGGCCCTCGGCGTCGGGCTCCCAGCCCCCGGTGTCCTGCACGACGAACCGGCGTCCAGTCCACAGCGCGTCGTAGGACACCCGGTCACGGGTCACCCCGGGTACGTCCTGAACCACCGCTTCCCGACGACCGAGGATTCGGTTGACCAGCGACGACTTGCCGACGTTCGGCCGGCCCACCACGGCCACCACCGGTGGCGGACCGCTGGCCGCATCGTCGATAGAATCAACGAACTCCGTTGATTCCCAGTCGCTTTCGTCGACCCACGTGCCGTCTTCGCTCACCGAACTGCCTCGCTTCGCTGCTTGATCAATTGCAGGAGGTGAGCGATCACTTCTGGTTCGGTCATCGCGCTGGTATCGACGACCACAGCGTCCGAAGCGGCCCGCAATGGCGACACCGCGCGCGTCGAGTCCAGGTGATCGCGGCGGCGCACGTCGGCGAGCACGGAGTCGTAGTCGTCGGTCAAACCGGCGGCGACATTCTGATCATTGCGGCGCCGTGCCCGCGTCTCGGCCGACGCGGTCAGGTAAATCTTGACGTCGGCGTCGGGCAACACCACAGTCCCGATGTCGCGTCCCTCAACCACGACGCTGCCGGGTCCCGCGGCCAGGTTGCGCTGCAAGTCGACGAGTCGGGTGCGGACGGCGGGAACCGACGACACCGCGGACACTGCCTTGGTGACCTGGCCGCCACGGATTTCCGACGAAACATCTTCGCCGTCAAGGTAACTGCGATCCTCACCGGGATCGGATCCCACCGACAGCTTGGTGTGGGACGCGACCGCTCCTACGCCGTCCTGGTCGGTGAGGTCGATTCCAGCGCGCAGCACAGCCAGCGTGACGATGCGATACATCGCGCCGGTATCCAGGTAGCGGGCCTGCAACGCACGCGCCAACCCCCTTGATACCGACGACTTTCCGGTGCCCGCCGGGCCGTCCACGGCGACAACGACTGCGTTCTGTGCCGGATGGTTCGCGTCACTCCCGTCGCTCACTGCGTTCGTTCCGCTCGTTCCGCTCACAGCCCTACCGCTTTGTAGAGCTCCCCGATCTCGTTGCGGCGCAGAGCCCGAATGCTGCCCGGCCGCTGCTCGCCCAGTGCCACCGCGCCGATGTCGGTGCGGACCAGTGTCTGCACTGGAAATCCAACCTCGGCCAGCATCCGGCGCACAATGCGTTTGCGTCCCTCGTGCAGCGTGACCCGAAGCAGCGTCTTGCCGGGAATGGCGTCGACCACTGCGAAATCGTCGACCGCGACCGGCCCGTCGTCCAATTCGATTCCGGCCCGCAATTTCTTGCCGAGCCCACGCGGCACCGACCCGTTGACCGTCGCCAGGTACGTCTTGGGTACTTCAAACGAGGGATGCATCAGCCGATGAGCAAGCTCGCCATCGTTGGTCAGCAAGATCAGACCCTCGGTGTCGGCGTCGAGCCGTCCCACATGAAAAAGCTTTTTGTTGCCCCGGACTCGGTGTTCGACCAGATCGCCGATGCAGGGCCGGCCACGATCGTCAGACATCGTCGAATGCATGCCGCGCGGCTTGTTCAGCGCCAGATACACCAGCGAGTCATCCAGCACCACCCGCGCCCCGTCGACACGGATCACCGACGCGTCCGGGTCGACCCTGGTGCCCAGCTCGGTCACCAACTGTCCGTCGACCTCGACGCGGCCGTCGATGATCATTCTTTCGGCGACCCGCCGCGACGCAATCCCGGCCTGCGACAGCACTTTCTGCAGGCGAACCCCGCTGGGTTCGCTGTCCGTGACCATCACTCGTGATCCACATCGAATGACAACGACGGATCGTCGGAGACCGGACCGCCGCCGAGCTTGACGAAACGTGGTTCAGCGTCCAGGGATTCGCTCAGGTCGTCGATCATGTCGACGTCGGGGAGCAGTGGTGCGATATCGGGCAGATCGGTCAGCGACGACAGGCCGAGACGTTCCAAGAACAGCTCGGTGGTCGCGAAGGTCACCGCCCCGGTGTCGGCGTCGGTGCCCGCTTCGGTGATCAACCCGCGCGCCAGCAGCGTACGCATGACCGCGTCGACGTTGACCCCGCGCACAGCGCTCACCCGTGCACGTGTCACGGGTTGCCGGTAGGCCACCACCGCCAGCGTTTCCAGCGCAGCCCGGGTGAGCTTCGAGCGAGATCCATCCAGCAGCAAGCGCTCAACGTAGGGCGCGAACCGGGCCCGGGTGTACATCCGCCATCCCCCGCCGGCCTCGCGCAGGTCGATGCCGCTGTCTCGTTCGGTGAGCTGATCGGCCATCAG
>DASXJI010000152.1:0-13516 GCA_036497495.1 Mycobacterium sp. | reverse complement strand
GTTGATCGGCTCGAATTCGATGTCAGCCGGGTCGGTGATGGTGTGCCGGACGAACTGGTCATCGCTGGTGTGCTCGAACCAACTCCGGAACGTGTCGTGCCGACGCAGGTAGGCGTTGAGGGCGACATCCATCGCCGCGATATCGCACTCGCCGGACGCGTCACAGCTAGCGATGATTTGGCGGGAGAAGTTCAGCCCCGCGGCGGTCCGGTCGCAGTAATTTCGCAGATGCTGACCCTGCATGTAGCTGACCGGCACCGAACTGGCCGGCGCGTACCGGGCCTTCTCTGCAGCCACGGGCGTCGGGTGCCAGGAGGTAACTGAGCCTGGAGGCAGCACCCATTCCTTGAGTGAGCCGACGGTGATCTTCCCGATGCGCAAGTGTTCGTCCTCCTGATGTGTACGATCCCCTGCAGTCGCTACTTGCAGCGAGACCCAAGATATCCCGCTCCGCATCCACTGTCGCCCGGTATCGCCGCCTGCGTGGGCTAGCCGACAGCTCACCCGGATCCGGCGGGCCGGCTGTTGACATGGAACCATCTGGTGTAGAACGGCAGATGAAGCCGTACGTTGCGGTACGGTGCCCAATATCCGGCACGGCCGCCGGCATGCCACTTGCATTACCCGTCCCGCGGCAGCAATTCCGTTGCCCATCCGGGCCGCACGCGGCGACCGAATCTTTCCCAGTCCCCCCAATCGAGAGGACAGCGCATGGTATCCGTTGAAGGCCCCCTGCAGCCAACATCAAGTTTTGCGATCGTCGGCTATGCGGCGCGCTTTCCGGGTGCCGCGGATGCGGCCGAGTTCTGGGATTTGTTGCGCGAAGGCCGGGACGCGGTATCGGAGATACCCGAGGATCGGTGGGACGTTGACGAATTCTTCGACGCGGACCCCGACGCGCCCGGCAAGGTTGCGACCCGTCGGGCAGGCTTCGTCGATGACGTGACGGGGTTCGATGCGCCGTTCTTCGGTATATCGACACGCGAGGCCAGATTGTTGGATCCGCAGCATCGGCTGTTGCTCGAGACGGCGTGGCGGGCGGTGGAGCATTCCGGCACCGCGCCAACGGCTTTGGCGGACACCAACACCGGCGTGTTTGTCGGCCTGGCCACCCACGACTACTTGGGAATGGCGTCGGGCGAGATGACTTTCCCCGAGATCGAAGCCTATATGGCGATCGGAACGTCGAATGCCGCCGCAGCGGGCCGGATCAGCTACCGGTTGGGGCTGCAGGGCCCGGCGGTCGCCGTCGACACCGCGTGCAGCTCGTCGTTGGTGGCAATCCATCACGCATGTCAAGCGCTGCAACTGGGCGAGTGCGACCTGGCTCTGGCCGGCGGCGCGAACGCCATGCTCACCCCGGCGACGATGATCACCTTCTCCCGTGCGCACATGCTGGCGCCGGACGGGCGATGCAAGACGTTCGACGCCGCCGCGGACGGTTACGTGCGCGGCGAGGGTTGCGGCATCATCGTCATCAAGCGGCTCGAGGATGCGATCCGCGACGGTGACCGGATCCGGGCCGTGATACGCGGCAGTGCGATCAACCAAGATGGCGCGTCGGGTGGATTGACGGTGCCCAATGGTGTTGCCCAGCAACGGGTTATCACTGCGGCACTGAAGCGCTCCGGCCTCGCGCCCGCCGAGGTCGACTACCTGGAGGCACACGGGACTGGGACATCGCTGGGCGACCCGATTGAGGCTCAGGCCGCCGGTGCGGTGCTCGGCGAGGGCCGCGAGCCCGGCGAGCCGCTGTTGATCGGCTCGGCAAAGACGAACATCGGGCACCTGGAGGCTGCCGCCGGCATCGCGGGCGTCATCAAGGTCATCCTGTCGCTCGAGAACCAGTTGCTGCCGCCGCACCTGCACTTTCGCAACCCGTCGCCGCACATCCCCTGGGACCGACTGGCGCTGCAGGTCGTGCAGGAGGCCACCCCGTGGGTGCCCAACGGTCGGCCGCGTATCGCGGGAATCAGCTCATTCGGGTTCGCCGGGACCAACGCGCACGTCATCCTCGAGGAGGCACCGGCTCAAGCGGCCCAGATCGCCTCGACACCGGAGCCGGCCGACGACCGGCGGTTCAGCATCCTGCCGATATCGGCCCGCACGCCCGACGCGCTGGTCCAGATCGCCGATCAGTACCGGACCTGGATGAGCGCGCACCCGGAGGCCACCTTGGCAGACGTGTGCTTGACCGCTGGGGTCGGGCGGGCACACTTCGAGCACCGAGCCGCGCTGGTGGTCAACTCGACCGACTCCGCCAGTGAGTTGCTCGGCGCACTCGCCGACGACCGCCCGGCACCCGGTCTGGTGCGGGGAGTGTCCGATGACACGCCCAAGACCGCATGGCTGTTCACCGGTCAGGGCAGCCAGTATCCCGGCATGGCGCGGGAGCTGTTCGACACCGAGCCGGTGTTCGCCGAGACGTTGAACCGCTGCGCGGCCGCGGTCGCCGATGTTCTCGAAAAGCCATTACTGGACGTCATTTTCGACGTCGACAGTCCGGACAGCGAAGAAACACTGCGCCAGACCTCCTACGCCCAGCCGGCCTTGTTCGCAGTGGAGATGGGCCTGGCCCGGCTCTGGCAGTCCTGGGGCTTCGACCCCGACGTGGTGCTGGGCCACAGCGTCGGCCAGTATTCGGCCGCTTGCGTCGCGGGCGTATTCAGCCTCGAGGACGGCGCCCGGCTGATGGCCGAGCGCGGCCGTCTTTTCGGCAGTTTGCCTGCGGGCGGGCGGATGGTTGCGGTCTTTGCCGGCGCCGAGCGGGTCGAAGGGTTTGCCGACGAATTCCCGAGTCTGTCCGTTGCCGCCTACAACGGCGCCAACACCGTATTATCCGGGCCGGCAACGGATCTGGAGCAAGTCGTAGCCAGGTTGCAAGCCGACGGCGTCCGGTGTGATTGGCTGGAGACCAGCCACGCATTCCACTCAGCGCTGCTGGACCCGATCCTCGACGAGTTCGAGGCGTATGCGGACCGATTCACATACACATCGCCACAACGGATTCTGGTGTGCAACCGCACCGGCGTCGCGATCGGCAGAAGTGTGAAACTGGATGGCAACTACTGGCGCCGCCACGCGCGGCAGCCGGTGGAATTCGCCAAGAACGTGCAGACGCTGTCCGACTTGGGTTGTAAAGTGCTGCTGGAAATCGGCCCGCAGCCGGTGCTCACCGCCGCGGCTCTGCGGGCGTGGCCCGACCCGGCCACCACGCCGCGGGCTATCGCGTCACTGCGTAAGAACACTGCCGATCACCGACAGATCACCGAAGCCCTTGCCGACGCGTACGCGCTAGGGCATCTGCCCGACTTCGGCGCCCTCCGGCAGGCACACGCGCGAAAGCTCGACCTGCCCACCTATCCGTTCCAGCATCGCCAGTACTGGTACAAGGACAAGCGAGAGCGCCCCAACCAACAATCACACATGGGTGGTCCGCGTACCCAAGCCGTGCGTCTCCTCGAGGACGGCCGGATCGAGGAACTTGCGGGCCTACTCGGCGGGGCGAGCGCTGACGGTCAGACCCTGCAAGTGCTGACAAAGCTTGCCGCACAACACAACCAGCAACGCAATACCCAAGCCATCGCGGGCGACCGCTACGAGATCCGTTGGGAGAAGTCCACTGCCACGGCCTCCGATGCGGATGCCGGCGAGGCGCCTACCTGGCTGCTGGTCGGCGATGACGGCGAGGCGGTCCAGTCGTTGGTCGACGCGCTGACAGCGCAGGGCCAGCAGCATCAGATTCTCGGGCTGCCGGCCTCCGAGGCGGACGAGGAACAGCTCGCGGCCGCGCTGCGCGCCACGGCGGCAGATCAACCGAACCTACGCATCGTGCACGTCGCGGCCCTCGACTCCGACACCGCGCCGTCGATGCGGTCGCTGCTGCGTATGCAGCATCAAGTCCTGGGCGGAACAAAGCGCCTCTTCCGCGCCGCGGCTGCGGCAGAACTGCGCCAGCCGATCTGGCTGGTAACCCGTGGCGCACAGCGGATTACCGACGCGGACATCGTGTCGCCGGATCAGAGCTGCCTGTGGGGATTCGGTCGTGCCGCCTCGCTTGAGTATCCGCAATTATGGGGCGGGTTGGCGGATCTGGCTGAAGGCACTGCTGACGAATGGTCGCGGTTCGTCACCTGGCTCGTGGCCGCACCACGCGGCGAAGACCAAATCGCGTTGCGTGATCAAACGGTGTATGTGCCCCGGTTGCTTCGGCGGGTTGGGGCACCGAGCGCAACGCCGCTGGCATTGCGCGATGACGCAACGTACTTGGTAACCGGTGGCCTGGGGTCGATCGGACTGGAAATCGCCGGATTCCTTGCCGCGCACGGCGCCAAGCATCTGGTGCTGACCAGCCGACGCTCGCCCAGCGATGCCGCGCAACTTCGCATCGATGCGTTACGTGAGCAGCATGGCAGCGACATCCAGGTCGTCGCGGCCGATGTCGCCGATGCGCAGGACGTCGCGCGACTGTTGGCCACCGTCAAGGCTGAACTGCCGCCGTTGGCCGGCATCGTCCATGCCGCAGGCGAAATCGGCACCACGCCGCTGAGCAACCTCGACGACGCCGAAGTCGATCGTGTGTTTGCCGGAAAGGTCTGGGGTGCTTGGCATTTGAGCGAAGCAGCTGCGGATCTGAAGCTGGACTTCTTCCTCAGCACGTCGTCGATCGCCTCGGTATGGGGCGGATACGGCCAAACCGCCTACGGCGCGGCCAACGCCTTCCTCGACGGGCTGGCCTGGCGGTTACGCGAGCAGGGCGTCGGCGGGGTCAGCGTCAACTTCGGTCCGTGGGCAGCGGGCATGGCGGACGAGGAGTCTCGCGCGAAACTCTCCAAGCGCGGAGTCCGCACGCTGTCACCTTCCGACGCGCTCGCGGGTATGGCCGACCTCATGGCGGCTTCTGCGCAGGGTGCAGCACCCGGCTGCGCACAAGGAGTAGTGGCCCGGATCGACTGGGCCCGCTTCCTGCCGCTCTACCAGCAAGCGGGGCGGCGGTCATTCCTGGCCGAGCTGGAACGCGAGGTGCCTGACGCGGCGCCGGTGACCACGTTGTCGGGCAAGACTCAGCTTGTCGAGCGGCTCACCAATGCACCGGTGCAGCAGCGCCGCAAGCTCATGGCGGACTACCTGCGCGACGCGGTGGCCGAGGTGACCCGGGTCGACGCCTCGGAGATCCGCGAAGACGCGGGATTCTTCGATCTGGGCATGGATTCGCTGATGGCCGTCGAATTGCGGCGCCGAATCGAGCAAGGAGTCGGCAAGGAGATCCCGGCGACCCTCGCGATGGATTACCCACGCCTGTCCGACGTGGTGGATTACCTGCTCGGCGATGTGCTCGGGCTCAGCGAGCAGGCGGGAAAGTCGGGGCCATCGCTGGCAACAGCAGTGACGACACGTACGGATGAGCCGATCGCGATCATCGCGTTGTCGTGCCGGTTCCCGGGCGCACCCAATCCGGAAGCGTTCTGGGACCTGTTGTCTGGCGGTGTCAATGCGATCCGGGAAATTCCCGAGGACCGATTCGACATCGACGAGTTCTACGACCCGGACCCGGATACTGCGGGCAAGACCTACACGCGCTTCGGCGGATTCCTGGACGGAATCGACGGATTCGATCCGGAATTCTTCGGTATCTCTCCGCGTGAGGCCGTCTGGATCGAGCCGCAGCAGCGGCTGATGCTCGAAACGTCTTGGGAAGCCTTGGAACGCGCCGGCCTTTCGCCGGCGGCGCTGCGCGGCAGCCGAACCGGCGTCTTCGCGGGGGTGGCTGCCAACGAATATGCGCATCTGCTGTCCGCCGAGTCGATCGACAAGATCGAGCCCTACTTCATCACCGGCAATGCGCTCAACGCGATTTCCGGTCGGGTTGCCTTCGCTCTCGGTCTCGAAGGACCGGCAGTGGCGGTCGATACCGCGTGCAGCTCGTCGCTGGTTGCCGTTCATCAGGCCTGCCAGGCGTTGCACTCCGGTGACTGCGATCTGGCGCTGGCCGGCGGCGTGAACGTCTTGCTGAGTCCGGTAACCATTGTCGCCGCCTCACGCGCCAGGATGTTGTCGCCTGTCGGGCGGTGCAAGACTTTCGATGCGTCGGCCGACGGCTACGTGCGCAGTGAAGGCTGCGGGATTCTGGTGCTCAAGCGGCTCAGCGATGCGGTGCGCGACGGCGACCGGGTTGCCGCTGTGATCCCGAGCAGTGCCGTCAACCAAGACGGCGCGTCCAGTGGCTTGACTGTGCCCAATGGTGGTGCCCAGCAACGGCTTATCGCCACGGCGCTGGCCCGCGCAGGTCTGGCCGGCGGAGATGTCGACTACCTCGAGGCGCATGGGACAGGCACCCCCCTGGGCGACCCGATCGAGGTGCAGGCGGCCGGGGCGGTTTACGGCGCCGCCCGCGATGCGGACCGCCCGCTGCTGATGGGATCGGTGAAGACGAACATCGGTCATACCGAGTCGGCATCAGGGGCGGCCGGTCTGATCAAGGTCGTGTTGTCGCTGCAGCACGGAGTACTGCCGCAGAGCCTGCACTTCGACAACCCGTCGCCGCACATCCCGTGGGGCTCCTTGCCGGTGCGGGTGGTGGACAAGTCGACTCCCTGGGAAGCCAGCGACAGGCCGCGGCGCGCCGGTGTGAGTTCTTTCGGATTCACCGGCACCAACGCCCACGTTTTGATCGAGGAGGCGCCCGCACAACCGGTCACCCCCGACGAACATCCGGCAGACGACGCCGAGGCGACACCGGCGTCGGACAGTCAAGAAGAGTCGGTGCATGTGCTGGCACTGTCGGCGCGCTCATCAGAGGCGCTGGTGGAGTTGGCGCAGCGGTATGGGTCCTGGTTGACCGACCACCCCGAGGCCGACATCGCCGAGGTGTGCCACACGGCCGGGGTAGGTCGCTCGCATTTCGAACACCGGGCTGCGCTGGTCGTGGATTCGGTGCAGGGTGCCGGCGAGGGCCTGTCCGAGTTGGCCGAGAACCGGCTACGGCCCGGTGTGGTACGTGGCGAGTGCACTGACCGGCCGACGACGGCCTGGCTGTTCACCGGACAAGGCAGCCAGTATCCCGGTATGGCACGCGAATTGTTCCACGCTGAGCCGGTTTTCGCAGAGACGGTGAAGCGTTGCGCGGACGCGGTCAGCGAGATACTGCCGCGGCCGCTGCTCGAGGTGGTGTTCGCCACCGACCGCGAGACCGGTGGCCAGGCCGGAGAAACACTGAAGCACACCTCATTTGCCCAGCCGGCGCTCTTTGCCATCGAGATGGGCCTGGCCGGGCTGTGGCAGTCGTGGGGCATCCAGCCTGATGTGGTGCTCGGGCACAGCGTCGGCCAGTACGCGGCGGCCTGCCTCGCCGGAGTGTTCAGCCTCGAGGACGGCGCGCGGCTGATGGCCGAGCGTGGACGGCTGTTCGGCAGCCTGCCCGAGGGCGGACGGATGGTGGCGGTATTCGCCGACCCCAAGCAGGTCGAGCAAGTCGCCGGTGAATTCCCACGGGTGTCGGTCGGCGCGTACAACGGCCCCAACACGGTGCTGTCGGGTCCGGCAGAGGACCTAGAGCAGGTCGTCGCCAAGTTCGGCAACGAAGGGGTTCGCTGCACGTGGCTGGAAACCAGCCACGCCTTCCATTCGGAGCTGCTGGAGCCGGTGCTCGGCGAATTCGAGTCCTACGCAGCGCAGTTCGAGTTCGCTGTGCCGACGCTGCCGCTGGTCTGCAACCGCACCGGGGCCATCCTGACGACCGAAACCCCATTGGACGCCCAATATTGGCGGCGGCATTCCCGCCACCCGGTGCAGTTCGCCGAAAGCGTGCGCACCGTTGCGGCGCTGGGCTGCTCGGTGCTGATGGAGATCGGTCCGCAACCCGTTCTGACCGGGGCCGCGGTGCAGGTCTGGCCGGAGCATTTGGCCGCGCCGCGTGCGATCGTTTCCATGCGCAAAGGCGTCGGCGACCGTCGACAGATCGCCGACGCGCTGGCCACGGCCTATGTCAGCGGCCATCGCCCTGAGTTCGGTGCGCTGCATCTTCAACACGGCCGCAGGCTCGAGCTGCCCACCTATCCGTTCCAGCGCCGTCGCTTCTGGCCGAAGTCGTCGTCTATCACCGTCGACGGTCCCGCGATGTCCGGATTGCTTGGTAGCGCGAAGGATCTCGCCTCCGGCGACTGCGTGTACACCAGCAGGTTGTCGGTCAAATCGCAGCCGTGGCTGTCGGATCACGTCATCTACGGCACCGTCGTGGTGCCCGGGGCGACGTATGCGGCGATGGCGCTGGCCGCCGTCGGTCCGCCGGCGCGGGTGAAGGATGTCTTCTTCTACGAGCCGATCATCCTGCCCGAGAAGAGTTCTCGCGAGGTGCAGCTGACGTTGCATCCGATCGAAGACGGCGGTGACTTCACCTTCCAGGTGCACAGCCGCCCGTACGGTGTTCGTGATGCAGAGTGGTCGTTGAACGCCGACGGCACCGTCGTCACCGGTGTCGACGACGAGCCGGCACCCGATGAGTCGGATCCCGTCGACGCGGCGATCGAGCGGCTGGAGCGCATGCGTCCGCAGGAGTTGTTCGAGACCTTCGCCGACATGGAGCTGGCGTGGGGCCCGAACTGGTCGGGTTCGCTGAAATCGCTGTGGCTCGGCGAGGGTGAAGCGGTCGGCGATATCATCGTCGGCGAAGAACTCGCAGAACATCTCGGAACCGAGCCGATGCACCCGGTCCTGATGGACCTGTGCACCGGTGTCGCGTTCCCGGCGTTCCCGGCACTGCTTGCCGCCGAACAGGGAGTCAGCGATCTGTTCTTGCCGTTGCGGTATGGGCAAGTGATGCTGCGGGAGAAGATGCCGCGACGGTTCTACTGCCGTGCGCGGTGGCACACCAATGAACTCAACAACGAAACTCAGGTCTTCGACCTCGATTTCGTCGACCGGGATGGCCGTCTACTGGGCGGGATTCGCGAGTTCACCGTCAAACGTGCTCCACGGGAAGCGTTGTTGCGCGGACTCGGCGGCGATGCCACCCGGCTGCTGTATACCCTCGGATGGCACGAGGTGCCGCCGCCGGCCGATGACGCTGGAAGTGTCAGCGGCACATGGCTGATTGCCGGATTCGACGATCTGGCGGCCGACCTGCCGGGCTGCATCTCTTTTGACCGGACTGCGGATCCGGAGCTCTTGGGGCAGCTGTTGGTACAGGCGCAAAAGCGGGGCGTGCCCATCTCCGGCATCGTCTGGCGCAGCACCGGACGGACTGCAGGAGAGTCGAGCGCCGAATCTGCCGCGCGGCTGGAGGGCGAGATCGCCGGCCTGCTCAGTGCCGTGCACACCCTGCAGGCCAACGAGGCGGTGAAACTTCCCGGTGGATTGTGGATCATCACCGAACGAGCTGTGGCGACCGAATCCGGCGAGCCGGTGGATCCCGTGCAGGCTGCGCTGTGGGGACTCGGGCGCACCATCATCAACGAGGAACCTGCGCTGCGGTGCAGGCTGATTGATATCGACGGAGCAGAGGGGGCGGCGCGCTCGTTGGCCGGCTTGCTCGGCGCGCCGACTGACGAACCCGAACTCGCACTGCGCCAAGGGAAGTTCCTGACGTCCCGGCTACTGCCGTGGGCGCGCAGCGGCAACCTTGCAGTGCTGAGGGGGGCCGATTACGTTCTGGCGCCCACGGAGCGCGGCGCGATCGACAACCTGCGAATCACCGAGAAAGAGGTGCCGCCGCCGGACCAGGACTATGTGCAGGTTCGGGTTGAGGCCGCTGGCCTGAACTTCCGGGATGTGCTCAATGTGTTGGGCCTCTACCCGGGTGATCCGGGTCCGATTGGCGGTGACTTCGCCGGCACCGTCACCCAATTGGGCGAGGGCGTCACCGGGCTGGAGGTCGGTCAGCGGGTCTACGGCTCCATGCAGGGTGCGTTCGCCAGCCGGTTCAACGTGCCGGCCCAGTTCCTGGCGCCGATCCCGGACGGGGTGAGCGCGGTTGACGCCGCGACCATTCCGGCCGCGGCGCTCACGTCCCGGCTCGCGTTCGACTGGGCGAAGCTGAACCCCGGCGACAAGGTGCTCATTCACGCCGCCAGCGGTGGCGTCGGATTGGCTGCCATCCAGATGGCGCAACATCACGGTGCAGAGGTCTACGCGACTGCGAGCACTTACAAGCGGGCGACGCTGCGCAAGCTCGGCGTGAAGCATGTGTACGACTCGCGCACAACCGATTTCGCCGACCAAATCCTCGCCGACACCGACGGTGCCGGTGTCGACGTGGTGCTCAACAGCCTGACCAACGAAGGGTTCGTCGAGGCCACCATCCGGGCGACTGCCAAGAACGGCCGTTTCGCCGAGATCGCCAAGCGCGACATCTGGACTCCCGAGCAGATGGCCGAGGCACGACCCGACATCGCCTACGAGATCGTCGCGTTGGACACCGTGATGTTCACCGAACCCGAGCGCATCCGGACCTTGCTCAGCGAGGTATCGGAAGGCTTGGCCAATGGGGAGTGGACGCCACTGCCTGCCGAGATCTACCCGCTGACCGAAGCCCGAGTCGCGTTCCGTCGTATGCAGCAAGCGCGGCATATCGGGAAGATCGTGTTGCAGATACCGGATCCGCTGCAGCCGCGCGGCGATCGGAGCTACTTGATCACCGGTGGGCTCGGTGCGATCGGTCTGCACACGGCGTCGTATCTGGCGCAACTCGGAGCCGGCGACATCGTGTTGACCAGCCGGCGCTCGCCCGATGCGGAGGCGCAGCAGGTAATCGACGACATCACCGAGCGCTACCGTTGCCGCATTCACACGTTTGCGGCCGATGTCGGCGACGAGACGCAAGTCGCGGAGCTACTGGATCGGATCCGTACGGAGCTGCCACCGCTCGCCGGGGTGGCGCATCTAGCCGGCGTGCTCGACGATGCGCTGCTGGCTCAGCAGGACCTGGATCGGTTCCGGACGACATTGGCGCCCAAGGCGTACGGTGCGTCCTATCTGGACCGGTTGACCAGGAACGACAAGCTCGACTTCTTCATCGTGTCCTCGTCGGTTTCCAGCTTGCTCGGTTCACCCGGCCAGGCCAACTACTCGACGGCCAATGCGTTGCTCGATGGTTTGGTCGCGGACCGCAAGGCGCACGGCTTGCCGGCGACTGGGCTCAACTTCGGCCCCTGGGGTCAGGGCGGTATGGCGTCGTCGGAGGCCGCCCGCGCCAATATCGGTGCGCAGGGCCTAGTTCCGCTGGACCCCTCGGCCGCTCTCGGCGCCCTCGCCGAGGTCGTCGCCAACGGGACCGGCCAGGCTACCGTCCTCAAGGCCAACTGGCAGCGGGTAGCCAAGGTGCTGGGCGGTTCGCGTCCACCGATTCTCGACCTGGTGCTGCCGAGTGCAGCCGGCGAGGTAATCGGTGACAGCGAGCTGCTCAAGCAACTGCACGAGATACCGGTGGCGCAGCGAGCCGGTTTCATCACCGAATTCCTGCAGCGCGAAGTGCAGCACTTCCTGCGGCTCGCGCAACCGCCGGCCGCTACCAGTCGGTTCCTCGACCTGGGTACCGACTCACTGATGGCGGTCGAACTACGAAACCGGTTACACAGCCAGTTCGGTGGCAAGTTCACCATCAACGCGACCGCGGTCTTCGACTACCCGACGATCGGCGGGCTGGGCGAATATCTTGCCGCTCAGCTGCCCGACGCGGAATCGGAGTCGGGGCCGGCGGATTCCGCTGCAGCACCCGGGGCGAGCCCGGAATCGAATGGGGCGGCAGAGGCGAAACCGGCGTCGAACGGCTCCAACGGGTCCACCGTCGCTGCCGAGCCGAGTGCGGAGTCTGAGCCAGCCTCAGAGCAGAGTTGACGGTGTAAGCGTCGATCTCGTTGCAGAATTTGAGGTCTCAGAGCGTGACGATGTCGTAGTCGTTGACCTGATCGACCAGCACGCGCAGCTGATCTTGCGACGACCCCAGGGTGTGGTCGATCGCGGTCAGCCGCGCCGCGTAATGGCCGACCGGGTATTCGTTGGTCATCCCGATGCCGCCGTGCAACTGAATGGCCTCCTCGCTGATGTGGCGGCCGGACCGGCCGATCTGCAGCTTGGCGCGCGCCGCGATCACCGGGTCGTAGTTGCCGTCGGCGACGGAGAGGCCGGCGTAGAGGTTCATGCTGCGGGCCAGTTCCAGCGACACGTACATGTCGGCGGACCGCTGGGTCAGCGTCTGGAAGGTGTTCAAGGTGACGCCGAACTGCTTGCGCTGCTTGAGGTAGTCGGTCGTCAGGCGCAGCGCTTCGTCCATCGCGCCCACCGCCTCCGCGCAAAGAGCGGACTGGATGCGGACCAGGCCGTTGCGGATCGCCGTCGACGCGTCCACCGCATCGCCGAGAGGTTCGCCGGCGGCGTTGTCCAGGTCGATCTGCGCGCCGCGCTGACCGTCGAAGGTGCGGTACGGGTGACGGCTGACGGCGTCAGCGTCGACCAGGAACAACCCGACTCCGCCGTCGGGCAGCTTCGCGCTGACCACCAGGGTGTCGGCTGAGTCGCCGGCCAGCACCGGGTTCTTGTGTCCGGTCAGCACCCACGAATCACCTTGCTGCACCGCCGTTGTCGCGACGTTGTCGCGCAGCGTCCCGCGTGCGCCGGGCTCCAGGTGTGCGAACGCCAGCAGCCGCTGACCCTCGGCGACTTCCCCGAGCAGTTCCTTCTGGGCGTCGTTGCCGACTTCGGCGATGATCGTGCCGGGCCCCAGCGCCGCGTGCACGACGGGTTCGGGCGCCAGCCGGCGTCCGATTTCGGTGAGCACGGTGATCACCTCGATCTGCCCGGCCTCGTCGGGGTCGAATCCCAGTCCGAGGATCCCGATCTCGGCCAGCTGCGCCCACACCTCCCGGCTCCAGCCCAGGTCGGACTCGACCGCCTTGATGCGGCTCTCCGCGTCATAGCTTCGCGACAGCAGGTCGCGGGTGGTGTCGCGCAACAGCACCTGTTCTTCACTCAGTTGAAAGTCCATGTCTCTACCTCAGATTCCTGTCTTACAAGCCGAGAATGGTCGACGCGATGATGGTGCGCTGTACCTCGTTGCTGCCGCCGTAGATCGAGGTCTTGCGGTAGTTCAGGTAGCGCGGTGCACTGGCTTGCGCCCAGCGCGGAGAAGCGATTTCGTCACCGGCTGCGAACGGCAGCGCATCCGGACCGGCGACTTCCACAAGCAGCTCCGTGGCGATCTGCTGCAACTGGCTGCCGCGCAGCTTGAGTACCGACGATGCCGGGTTGGGCTTACCGCCTTTGGAGCCCGAAGCGACCCGCATCTGGGTGAGTTCCAATGCCAGCAAGTCGTTTTCGGCTTCGGCGATCCTGGCGGCGAACAGCGGATCGTCGAGCAGGCCGCTTTCTGCGGCGCGTTTTTTCGCATCGGCAAGCCGAACCTTGGTCCGGCCGACCTGCGCGATACCGGTCCGCTCGTTGCCGAGCAGGAACTTCGCGTAACCCCAGCCCTGATTTTCTTCTCCGACAAGCTGATCGGCGGGAACCCGGACGTCTTCGAAGAAGA
>DASXJI010000151.1:0-4171 GCA_036497495.1 Mycobacterium sp. | reverse complement strand
GCAGCGGTCGTATCGAGCTGGCGAATTTCTGGATTCGTCGGGCCCGCCGATTGCTGCCGGCGCTGGTCTTGATGGTGCTGACCGTGGCAGTCGGGCGTCAGTTCTTCTCACCCGAAGCGATCGTGGGTTTGCGCGACGATGCCGTGGCCGCATTCTTCTGGGTGTCGAACTGGATGTTCGTCGCTGACAAGACCGGTTACTTCGCCCAGGGTGCGCCGCCGTCGCCGCTGCAGCACGCCTGGTCGCTCGGGGTGGAGGAGCAGTACTACATCGCCTGGCCGCTGGTGCTTGTCGCGGTGGCCGTGGTACTGGCGGCGCGAGCGCGTCGTCAGGACAAACGGGCCACCCTCGGCGGCGTCCGCTTGACGGTCTTCCTGCTGGCCATGCTGGGAGCGCTGGGCTCGGCCGCGGCCGCTATCCTGCTCGTTTCCGATGCGACGCGCGATCGGGTTTACTTCGGCACCGACACTCGGGCCCAAGCGCTGCTGTTGGGTGCCGCGGCGTCGGCGCTGCTGGTCGGCGACTGGGAGTCGCTGAATCGCGGATGGTCGCGGATTCGTTCGCGGTGGGGCAGGTGGGTCGCCCGGGGGCTTCCGGTGGTCGGACTGGTGTTGTTGGGGGCGGCCGTTCACTACGCCACCGGCAGCGCCCGCGAATTCCGCAGCGGCCTGTTGATCGTGGTCGCCGTCGCGGCGGTGTTGGTGATCGCCCCGGTGGCACTGGATCAGCGCGGGCCCGTCGCCACCGTGCTGGCCTGGGGTCCCCTGGCCTGGCTGGGCAGCATCTCCTACGGCGTCTACCTGTGGCATTGGCCGGTCTTTCTGGTGCTCAACGGTCAGCGAACGGGATGGCACGGACTCTCGTTGTTCGCGGTCCGGTGCGTCGCCACGCTGGCGGTCTCGGTGGTGTCGTGGTGGGCGATCGAGCAGCCGGTGCGAAAGTGGCGACCGGTGCGGGTGCCGCTGCTGCCGCTGGCCGGAGCGACCGCGGCGACCGCCGCGGCGGTGACTCTGCTGGTGGTTCCGGCCGTGCACAAGCCCGGTGTCAGCGCGCTCGACGCCAGCCTTCCCCCCGGTGTGTCGCCCGTCGCGGTCGTGTCGCCGTCGCCTCCTCAGGGAGTCCGGCCCGCAGGGGCCATCACGCGGCGAGACCCGCGGCGGCCGTTCACCGTTTCGGTCTTCGGCGACTCGATCGGCTGGACGATGATGCACTTCCTGCCGCAAACTCCCGGGTTCCAATTCATCGACCACACCGTGATCGGCTGCAGCCTGGTGCGCGGCGGCCCGTACAGCTACCTCGGCCAGACCCTGGACCAGAAAAGCGAATGCGAATCGTGGCCGGGCCGCTGGACATCGCAGATCGCCGTCGACCAGCCCGATGCCGTCCTGCTGGTGATCGGCCGCTGGGAGACCGTGGACCGGGTCAATGAGGGACGGTGGACGCACATCGGGGACCCGGCCTTCGACTCCTACATCAGCGTCGAGCTGCGGCGTGCGGTGGACATCCTCAGCTTCAGCGGTGCGCCGCTGACCGTTGCGAACCTGCCGTACAGCAGGCGCGGTGAGAAGCCGGACGGCAGCCTGTATCCCGAGGATCAGCCTGAGCGGGTGGACGAATGGAACGCCATGCTGGGCAAGACCATTGGCAATCGTCCGGACGTGCGGATACTGGATTTCAGAAAGAAGCTGTGCCCTGGAGGCACGTACACCGCCAAAGTCGACGGCATCCAGGTCCGCAGCGACGGCGTGCACTTGACCGAGGAAGGCGTGCACTGGCTGACGCCCTGGCTCGAGCAATCGCTGCGCCCGCGGTGACTAAACGCCGGTGTGGCAGCTGATCTCCATGCTGTCACTCTCCCGAGCGGCGAAATTAACACTGACATAGCCGTTTTCGCTGTCACGGACGTAGTCGAGGTAGGGCTTCGCGTCGGCCATCTCGGTGTTGTCGGCGACGACGAGAGCACCGGATGACAGACGCCCTTCGAGCAGTTTGATCACCGGGAGATACAGCTCTTTCCAGCCGTCGAGCAGCACGAAGTCAATCGGCCCGTCCAGGGTCTCCAGGGTGGAGAGCGCGTCCCCGCCGAGGACGGTGATCACGTCGTCCAGTCCGGTTTCGGCGAAGGTCTTTGTCGCCGCGGCGATCTTGCTTTCGCTGAGTTCGGTGGTCACCACCCGGCCGCTGCCGTTGTCGCGCACCGCCGAAGCCAGGTGCAGCGCCGAAATACCAAATGACATACCGAATTCCACGATGGTGTGTGGATGCGTCGCCCGCACCAGCGAGTACAGCAGTCGGCCGGCCTCCGGTGTCACGGGGATGTAGAAATTGCTCATCGTGTCGGCGCGCTCCTGCGCGGTCCTCGCCGTGGACATGTCGGGGCGGCTTGCGCGCAACTGTGACATCTGTTCGCGCGACTCGGTATACATGCGGTCAAGCGTTTCGGCGACTCGAGGATCTTGCAGTGTGGTGGCCATGCTGCCGAGCGTAGCCATGCGGCCGCCAGAATTGGCCGCCACCATGTTTGACGAGCATTGATAGTGGTGCGAGGATGGACCGGCAAGCACCTCGGTAGGTGAGGCGTCTGCACGGATACAGGCCACTGACCCCGAACGTCGAGAGACGCCCCGGGTCAGGACAGCTCTTCCCGACCTAAGGGTTGAGCCCAAGTGGCTTCCGGGTGTACCACCGGATACGCCGTGCAGTGCCGAAGCTCCGACGATGGGGGTGCGTCGCCGTCAGGCGTCAACCCCCTGTCATGCGTGCATTGTGGTGACACCCCCGTGTGTCCTGGCCGTGAGGAGGTGAGGGCGATATGAGTCCGAGCGATAGTCCGCATCCATATTGGAAATCCATTTCGTCCCGATCCGGTAGCGGCATTCCCGCCGCCGCCTGAGCCTGCCCGGAGTTCGGTTCTTCTTGTGCCGACCTGCAATTGGCGGTGGCTGTCTCGCTCGTAGCGATGGGTCGGGCTTCCCCTGAGGAGACCATCATGCGTCCCAACCCCGAACGTCAGATTCATCGAGCCTGCGGTGACGTTCGCGCGGCGCTGTTCAGTGCACTGGAACTCCTCGCAGAAGGGAGCATTCCCACCACCGCCAGCGACGACGCGTTCAAAGCACTCAGCGATTTGGGTAGGCTGCAGGGCCACCTCGCCGATGCGCTGCACGCCACCAACCTGCTCGATCAGATGGTCGGCGTCCCGGTCGAGGAGCGTCAGCCGTGGTCGTACTATCGGAGCCGGATCGCCCAGAAAGCGAGACCGGTCAGCCCCGTCGACGATGACCGCGGCCAGGCCGGCCAGGCCACGGCGTCCTGACCAGGATCACGAAACCTGCGGCAGCAGAACGATCTTGCCGTGTGTATGTCGTTGCTCGAGTTCTGCGAACGCGTCGACGACCCGGTCGAGCGGGTAGGTCGCGGCGACATCGAAGTCGAGCGCGCCGGAAGCGACCAGATCGGCGATCTCGGTCAGCACCGCCGGCGTCGAGGCCTCAGCGCTGCCTTCGCTTTTCGCACCGACCTCGGCGGCCTTCTCGAAGGAGATGATGGTGTTGATCCGCTCGGGTGATACGCCGAGGTCGACCGCCAGCTGCACATAGTCCGGTCCGAACAGGTCGATGAAGGCATCGATGCCGTCCGGTGCGGCATCCCGTAGTCGCTGCGCCAACCCGTCGCCATACTCGACCGGCTGGACGCCGTGCGTGCGGAGCCACTCCGCATTGCCCGACGATGCGATACCCAACACCCGCACGTCGCGCAGTGCCAACAGCTGTACCACCAGGCTGCCGACGCCTCCGGCCGCGGCGGAGACCGCGACGGTCTCACCCGGTTGGGGCGCGACAGCGCGAACGGCCGCATAAGCCGTGACGCCGACGACGTACACCGAACCCGCGACCTCCCAACTCAACTCGGCAGGTTTGTGGATCAGCTGGTCGACCGGGACTTTCGCGTGGGTGGCGTGGCTCGACCGCTGGAAACTGAAACCCAGCACCTCGTCGCCGACGGCGAAATCGCTGACACCGTCTCCGACCTCGAGGACGACGCCAGCCAGGTCGCTGCCCTCGCCGGACGGGAAGGTGGCGGGGAAACGCTCGTGCAATGCCCCGCTGCGGATGCCGGTCTCACCTGGGTTGATTCCGGCTGCGCGAACCTCGACCAACACCTCGCCGGC
>DASXJI010000150.1:0-1714 GCA_036497495.1 Mycobacterium sp. | reverse complement strand
AAGATAAGACAATTGCGGGTCAGGCCAGGCCAGCGGCGGGACCTCGTGGGTGACCGGTGACGCGACGGCGACGGCAAGGCTCGAGGTGATCAGCGCAGTGCCGACCGCTCGCGGATGCCAGGTGTTGAGCATGATGCGGGTGGCGAACAGTGCGCCGCCGACCGGAACGGCGTAGACGGCCGCCAGGCCCGCTCCTGCGGCGCAGGCCAGCAGTATCTCTCGGTCGCGGGCGGTGAGCGACCATCGTGATGTCCCGAGATCGCCCAGCGCCGCAGCGAATTGGCGTGGTGCGCCTTCACGGCCGAGCGACGCTCCTGAGCCCACGATTAGCACCTGCAGCACCGCGTCGAGTGACAGAGGCAGGCGTCGCAATGGCCGGTGGTTCGCGATGGTGTCGGCCAGCGGCGGGACCTCGGTGCGGCTGCGCAGCATCCACCAGCCGAAGCCGGCTAGCGCGCCGCCGAACATCGGACCGAGGGCGCGTCGCACGGGACTGCTGTCGGTGACGCCGCTGAGCAAAGTGCCGAAAGAGTAGTGATAGGTGAGGTGCTCGACGCCGCGCAGCAGCAGCGTCGTCGCCAGACCGGCGACACCCGCGAGCAGTCCGATGACGACGATCGCAGATGCGAACTCAACGGTGCGCCGCGTCACCGGGTGAATCTATGCCAGCGAGCGGGCAAGCTGGTGCGAATGGAGACCCCCCGGCTGCTATTCGTCCATGCCCATCCGGACGACGAGACCCTGACGACCGGTGCGACCATCGCACACTACGTCTCCCGCGGCGCGCGGGTCCACGTCGTGACGTGCACCCTCGGTGAGGAGGGTGAGGTGATCGGCGAGCGCTGGGCACACCTCGCGGTCGATCAAGCCGACCAGCTTGGCGGATACCGCATCGGGGAGCTGACCGCGGCACTGAACGCGCTGGGAATCGACGAGCCGATATTTCTCGGCGGCGCTGGCCGGTGGCGTGACTCGGGAATGGAAGGCACGCCGCCGCGACACCGTCAGCGGTTCATCGACGCCGATCCGCGGGAAGCAGTGGGCGCGCTGGTGGCCATCATCCGCGAATTGCGGCCGCACGTCGTCGCCACCTACGACGCCAAGGGCGGCTACGGCCACCCCGACCACATCCACGCACACGAAGTGACCATGGCCGCGGTCGCCGCGGCGGGCGGCGCCGACTATCCCGGCGAACCATGGACTGTGCCGAAGATGTATTGGACCGTGATCGCGAAGTCCGCGATGGCGGCGGGGTTCGACGCTTTCGAGGACGTGCCGGAGGACTGGATCCGGGTCTCGATCGACGACGTGCCCTTCGGCCACCCCGACGACGCGATCGACGCGGTAGTAGATGCGGCCGAGCAGTTGCCCGCCAAGGTCGCGGCGCTGCGTGCGCACGCGACCCAGGTGTCCGTCGCCCCTGACGGCCGCTCCATTGCCCTGTCGAACAACATCGCGCTGCCGATCGGGGCGAGCGAGCACTACATCCTGGCCGCCGGCGCCCCGGGCGACCGCGACGACAGCGGTTGGGAAACCGATCTGCTGGCCGGCCTGAACCTGGAATAACTCAACAGGGACGGGGTAAGCTGCCCGACAGTCGACCGCGTGTGGAAGGGATGGCGATGGACCCGGACATGGATCCCAACCTGCAGCACTGGCAGGACCGCACTGACAGCTTTCAGTGGGTGGTCGGGTCGCTCGTCTCATTGTTAGA
>DASXJI010000149.1:0-5441 GCA_036497495.1 Mycobacterium sp. | reverse complement strand
GCGGGACCAGTTGGTCGGCTCTTCGGTGTGCGGCGCGCGAAGCACCTGGAACACCTTGTCGAGGCCCTCTTGGCCGACAACGTCGCGGACGCCGACGTACTCGGCGTTCTCAGCGGGTACTCGAACTGTCAGGTCGCCTTGGGCCACCTTCAAGACGAGATATTCCTTTTGTTCCCCTTTGATGGTTCGGGTTTCAATCGCCTCGATCAACGCAGCACCGTGGTGTGGATAGACAACGGTGTCTCCGACCGCAAAATTCATCAGTTTCGAGCCCCTTTCGTGACTCCATGCTAACACGTCGCGCCAACACGTGGGGAACAACGGTGCAGGTCAGGGGCGTCAGGCATGTGCAAGGGGGGTTGACATACGGTGAGTTTCGTGCAAGGTGCCGCCATATCCACAGCCCGTTCGGCGCCGCCCGGGGGGCTGGAGTTGTGAGCTGTTCGAGGCGCCAAAGATGCCGTTGGGCTGCTCTAACCCGACTATGGTGCCCTGCGGTTTCGCGGCCCGGCCCGACCTACTACTGTGCATAGTCGAACCGCAGTGGCGTTCGAGGGCCCAGCAGGAGGCTTTGAGTGAACCGCTTCGACTACCGCGTCTCGAAATCCCGCTCGAGTCGTCGCTCGGCAAAGCTCGCCGCGCTGGCAGCCGGTGCCGTGATCGGCGCCGGCGCGATCGCCGGCTGCAGCGCCGGACAGGTTTCGCAGACCGCCATGCAGCAATCGGCTGTCGACGGCAACCAGGCGACGACCAACAACGTCGCGCTACGCAATGTCCACATTCAAGCGGTGCAGACCGGTGACTTCCTGCGCCCGGGCGCCACGGTGGACTTGGTCCTCGTAGCGGTCAACCAGTCGCCGGACCTCGCTGACAAGCTGGTCGGCATCACCACCGACATCGGCAAAGTCACCGTGACCGGTGACCCCACCCTGCCTGCCAGTGGCGTGCTGTTCGTCGGCCCTCAGAACGGCCAGAGCAAGAAATCCGTCAGCGCCGTGGAGAACGCCAACTCGGTCAGGGCGACTATCGCACTGAGCAAGCCGATCACCAACGGCCCGACCTACGACTTCACCTTTAATTTCGAGAAGGCCGGCAGCGTCAGCCTGGGCGTGCCGCTTTCAGCGCCGGAAAGCGCGCCGCACCACGAATCGCCGGGACCTGCCTAACCTCCGCTGATCTGTCACACCAGCCGGATACCGTCACCGGGTGGCCAAGGCACGTTCGCAGTACCGATGTTCGGAGTGCCGCCATGTCACCGCCAAATGGGTCGGACGTTGCCTGGAATGCGGCACCTGGGGCTCGGTCGACGAGGTAGCCGTGCTAAGCGCCGTACGAGGCGGCACTCGGGCCTCGGTAGGCCCGTCCTCGGCCGCCACTCCGATCAGCTCGGTCGAGCCTGACGGCACCCGGCACTGCCCCACCGGAATCGAAGAACTCGACCGCGTGCTCGGTGGGGGCGTCGTGCCCGGCTCGGTCACCCTGCTCGCAGGCGATCCCGGAGTCGGCAAGTCGACGCTGTTACTCAAGGTCGCCCACCAATGGGCCGCGTCCGGGCGGCGCGCGCTGTATGTGTCCGGCGAGGAGTCGCGCGGCCAGATCCGGATGCGCGCCGATCGGACCGGCTGCAGCCACGACGAGCTTTATCTGACCGCCGAGTCGGATCTGCATGCCGTACTTGGCCATATTGAGGCAGTGCAGCCGACGTTGGTGGTCGTCGACTCGGTGCAGACCATGTGCAGCGCCGAGACCGACGGCGTCGCCGGTGGCGTCACTCAGGTGCGCGCGGTGACCAGCGCGCTGACCGGTGCGGCGAAAACCACTGGTGTGCCACTGATTCTCGTCGGCCACGTCACCAAGGACGGGGCTATCGCCGGCCCCCGCTCGCTGGAACATCTGGTCGACGTGGTGCTGCATTTCGAAGGCGACCGGAACTCGCTGCTGCGCATGGTCCGCGGCGTGAAGAACCGTTACGGCGCTGCAGACGAGGTCGGTTGTTTTCTGTTGCAGGACTACGGGATTGAGGGTGTCACCGACCCGTCCGGGCTTTTTCTGGATCAGCGACCGCAGCCCGTCGCGGGTACAGCGATCACCGTGACACTCGACGGGAAGCGTCCGCTGGTCGGCGAAATCCAGGCATTGCTGGCCACACCGACAGGCAATTCACCGCGCCGCGCGGTCAGCGGGATCGACCACGCGCGCGCCGCGATGATCGCCGCGGTGCTGGAAAAGCACGCCCGGCTCAGGATTGCCGTCAACGACGTGTACCTGTCCACCGTCGGCGGTATGCGGCTGACCGATCCGTCGTCGGATTTGGCAGTGGCGGTCGCACTGGCGTCGGCGTACGTCAACCTGCCGTTGCCGGCTACCGCAGTGATGATCGGTGAGGTCGGGTTGGCTGGTGATCTGCGGCGGGTCAGCGGCATGGAACGGCGGCTGGCCGAAGCGGCTCGGCAGGGGTTCACCACGGCACTGATCCCATCGGGCTGTGACGCTGTGCCGCCGGGCTTGACGACGCTGCAGGCGCCCACCATCGCCGCTGCGCTCGAGCACGTGCTCGACATCGCCGGGCACCGCGACCCAGCCCAGATACCACAACATCGTCCGGACTCCGCACCCACGGAGCAGAATGACTGGTGATGACTGGCGGCAAATCGGCGACGAATGGCTCAGCGGCCCAACAGCGGCCCTCCTTGCGTGAGGCCGTGGCGCGGCTTGCGCCGGGGACCGCGCTGCGCGATGGCCTGGAACGCATCCTGCGTGGCCGGACCGGCGCGCTGATCGTGTTGGGCTACGACGACAGCGTCGAAGCGATCTGTGACGGCGGCTTTTCCCTCGACGTGCGCTACGCGCCGACCAGGCTGCGTGAACTGTGCAAGATGGACGGCGCGGTGGTGCTGTCCACCGACGGCAGCCGAATCCTGCGGGCCAACGTGCAACTGGTGCCGGACCCGTCGATACCCACCGACGAATCTGGGACCCGCCATCGCTCGGCGGAGCGGGCCGCCAGCCAGGTTGGCTATCCGGTGATCTCGGTCAGCCACTCGATGAGCATCGTGACGGTCTACTACTGCGGTGAGCGCCATGTACTGGCCGACTCATCCACCATCCTGTCGCGGGCCAACCAGGCCCTGGCCACGCTCGAGCGGTACAAGACACGGCTCGACGAGGTCAGCAGGCAGCTGTCGCGGGCCGAGATCGAAGACTTCGTGACGCTCCGCGACGTGATGACGGTGGTACAGCGGCTCGAACTGGTCCGCCGCATCGGCGTGGAACTGGACTACGAGGTCGTCGAGCTGGGCACCGACGGACGCCAACTGCGGCTGCAGCTCGAAGAACTGCTCGGCGGTAACGAGGCTTCCCGCGAGTTGGTCGTCCGCGACTACCACGCCAACCCCGAGCCGTTGTCCAAGGCCGAGGTTGCGGTCACGCTGGACGAGCTGGATGCCATGTCTGACGCCGAGCTGCTCGACTTCACCACGATGGCAAGGGTTTTCGGTTACCCGTCGACCGCGGAAGCTCAAGACTCCGCGGTGAGTTCGCGCGGCTACCGCGCGATGTCGGAGATCCCACGGCTACAGTTCGCCCACGCCGACCGGCTGGTCCGCGAGTTCGGCTCGCTGCAGGGTCTGCTGGCGGCAAGTGCGGGCGACCTGGAAGCCGTGGAAGGCATCGGCGAGATCTGGGCCCGCCACGTGCGAGAAGGACTGTCGCAGTTGGCCGAATCGACCATCGGCGATCCGCTCAGCTAGCTCAGCCGCCTGGGGCGGGCGGCGGACCGGGCAGCGGCCCGGGTCCCTGCGGGCCAAGCAATCCTGGCGGCGGAGGTGGCGCGGCACCGGGAGGTAGCGGCGGAGCCATGATGAACGGAACCGCCAGCGAGCGAAGATTGCCCAGTTGCACCGCGAGGTTGTAGGTACCGGGCCCGATCGCCGGCCGCGGCAGCGGGCAGTGCGGCGCCGATCCCATGCCGGTCCAGGTGACGGACGTGGTCACCTGTTCGCCGGGTGCAAAGGTCTTGACCAGGGTCTCGTTGGAAGGCGCGCAGTCCAGATTCGACCACAACCGCTTGCTGTCCAGCGAGTAGACGTAGGCGGCCAGGACTGCGGCGCCGACATCGCGCTTACAGGCCACCAGTCCGATATTGGTGACGACCATGACGAACTTCGGCTGGTCGCCGATGGCGTATTGCGGCGCGTTCGTCAGACCCTTGACGGCCAGCGTGGAGTCGGGGCAGTCGTCGCCTTCTTTGAGTACCGGCGGCGGCTGCACGGCGGCCGTCGGCGTCTCGGCCGGCTGGTCGGTGTTCTGACCGGCCGGCGGCTCCACTGGAGTCTTGACCTCGGGGTTGCTTCCTGGTGCACCCTGCCCGGCCTGACTCGCCTTCTTGGCTGCGGCGTTGGAGGGGTTGGCGCCGGCACTTCCGCTCATGACGGCGACGATGATCGCGACGACGATGGCGACTACGACGACCGCAACGCCAATTGCCAATCCCCGGCGACGCCAGTAAATCTCCGACGGCAGTGGGCCTCGCGGTTCCAGATCCAGCACATTCACACGGTAAGGCCAGGTCACGTCGACCTGGCCGACCAAGCTCGGCGTGTCGCCCAGTTAGCTGAAGACGGCGATCCCGCGACAACCGGTTGAGGCCGCCGCAGGTGCGAGAATCGACTGGGCAGGAGCGGCCACCAGAACCAGCGACCGAGCAGGGCAACCAACGACGGCATCAGGAAAGTCCGAACCAGCAGGGTGTCGAGCAACAGGCCGATCCCGACGGTCAAGCCAACCTGCTCAATGCTGAGCACCGTGCTGCCGACCAGCGCGAACATCGTGATTCCGAAGACGATGCCTGCAGTGGTCACGACACCGCCGGTTGCCGCGAACGCCCGGATGACGCCGGTCTTGATGCCGGCGCGAAGCTCCTCACGGATCCGCACGGCCAACAGCAGGTTGTAGTCGGCGCCCACCGCCACCAAGGCGATGAACGCCAACGGTGCCACCGCCCAGTGCAGCGGCTGGCCGAACAGCTGCTGACTGATCAGCACGCTGACACCCAGTGCCGAGGCGAACGACACGATGACTGTGCCGACCACCGCGACCGCCGCCACCGGGCTGCGCAACATCATCGCCACGATCAGAAAAATCAGCGCGACCGTCGCGCCGACCAGCAAGACGATGTCGCCGTGCACCAGGTCTTGTAGGTCGCGGGTAGCCGGGCCGACCCCGGCCAGGCCGACAGACACCGGGGTCAAGGTGCCCTCTTTGGTCGCCTCGGCAATGGCGGTCCGGATCTGCCGAGCGCGCAGCGCGCCGTCGGTGCCCCATTCCTGTCCGTCGCCGAAGACCAGCAGATAGGTCACCCGGCCGGTTGAGGAGACCAGGTCGTTCAGCGCTTGCCGATACCGCGGATCGGACAGTGCGCGATCGGGCAGGTAGAACCCACC
>DASXJI010000148.1:0-3407 GCA_036497495.1 Mycobacterium sp. | reverse complement strand
CGCGTTGGCCAGGTCGCGATCGGAGCCGGTCAGGCTGTTGGTGAACTGCGCCAGGTTCTTGTTGAGCGCCACGAACTTCTGATCGTCGGCGTGCAGCGCGTTGACGAACAGCGCAAGGCTGCGCACCACTGCGAAGAAATCACCCCGGCCTTGGTTGAGCGCGGTGAGCGCCCGGGACAGGTCGTTGAACGTGGTGTTGATCTGCTTGCCCTTGCCCGCCAGCCCGTCGGCGTATGCCTCGATGACGTCCCCGAACGGCCCCATGGGCTGCTGCTTGGTCGGCCCGAGTTTGGAGATGACGTGGGTGATGGTGTTGCGCAGCTCGTCCCACTCGGTGGGCACCTGGGTGCGCTCTTCGGGAATCACCGAGTTGTCGGCCAGCACCGGCCCGCCCTTGTACGGCGGTTCCAGCTGGAGCAGCCGCGACGCCACCAGCGTCGGGTTCAGGATCACCGCCTGCGCATCGGCGGGCACCTTGTATTTGTTGGAGTAGTGGAAGGTGACCTTCATCTTGTCGCCGGCCGGTTCGATCTTGTCGATCGCGCCCACCTTGACGCCCATGATCTCGACCCTGTCGCCGTTGTACAGAGCGTTGGCGACCGGGAAGTAGGCAACGACGGTGTTGTTGGTCAGCTTCTTGTATAGCTGGATGCCAAGGAAGCCCAGCACGAGTGCCGCCACGATCGCGAGCGAGCCGACGATGATCGAGGCCCGTGACAGCTTCGGCAGCCGTACGTTGCGGAAGTCAAAGACGGTGCTCAATTCTGGTTACCTCCTTGCGCACCGCTGCCGCCGGCTCCACCCGTGTTGCCGATATACGGCGCCGGCAGGTTACTGCCCGGCCCCGGCGGGGGCGGGGGCCCGGGTGGCAACGGCCCCGGTGGTGGTGCCGCGGCGGGATTGCCCGGAGCCGGTCCGGGCAGCGGTCCCAGCGGCTCGGTGCGCGCCCCGGGCGGGCCGGGTGCGATGGGAACCGGCGTGCCTGGAACGTCGGGTTGCACCTGCCCCGGCAGGCCGGCGATCGGAATTCCCGGGGTCGGCGGCAGACCGGCAGGATTCGGCGGCGAGGAGGCCACATCAGGCAAGGCCGGGTAGGGCCCATTCGGTCCGAACGGCCCCAGGTTTTGGTCGATACCCGCACACGGCATTGGGTTGCCCGGCCGCGGCAACAATTCCGGCGTCGGCGCGTACGAGCAGGGCGACCCCGGCGCCACCGCGGGAGACGGATGATCCGGAGTCCCTTCCAACGTTGGCGGCGAAGGCGGCGGCGCACCATTGGGGAACCGCGTGCCGTTCGGGTCGGGGAACCGGAACGCCGGCAGCCCGGCACTGCGCCAGAAGTTCTCCGGGTCGATGCCCCGCTTCTTGAATGCGGCGTCGACCCATGGCTGCAGGATCCAGTACGGCAGCAGGTTGGTCAGCTGCACCTTGAAATACGGTCCCGACGCGACGGCTTCGTTGAGACCGGTAACGCTCTTGCCGAAGTTCTTGACCGTCAGCGCCAGATCGTCCTTGCGCTTGTCCAGCAGATCGCTGACGATGCGCAGCTGCTCCAAAACATGGTTGAGGTTCGGGTTGTCGTTGATCAAGTTCTCGACCTGGGCCGAGAAGGTGGACACATTGCTCAGCAGCGCGCTGATCGCCCGACTGCGCTCGTTGAACGCGGCCAGCAGGTTGTTGGAGTTGACGAACAACCGGTCGACCTGCTGGCTGCGATCACCCAAGATGCTGGCGATCTGATTGGCCTGCGCGAGCAGATGGGTGATCTGCTCGTCGCGCTTGCCGATGGTGTCGGAGAACTTGGCCACCCCGTCCAGCGCCGCACTCAGATGCGGGGACGTCTGATCAATGGTCTGCGACAACACATTCAGCGATTGCTTGACGGTGTCGATGTTCCAGCCGGCGGCGGCCTTGGTGACATCGAAGAACGCGTCGTAAATCTGGTAGGGGGTGGTGCTCTGGCCGAGCGGCAGCATCGCGCCTGGCCGCAACGTCTGGGTCCCCCGCGGCTCGATCTCGAGCACCTTCTTACCCAAAATGGTGTCGGTCTTGATCGCCAGCCGGCTCTCGGTGCCGATGGTGTTGCTTCCGGTGGAGAACTTCATCACGACGTGGTCGCCGTCGATCTTGATGGCCTCGACGTCGCCGACGTCCACCCCGGCGATACGCACTTTGTCGCCCTTGTTCAGCTGCCCGGAGTCGGTGAATTGCCCGTAGTAGCTGGGCGCCGCGAACAGCTGGGGGGTGCTGGTCAGAGTCTGACCGACACCGACGACCATCACCGTCACGATCAAGCCCATTAGGCCGATCCGCTTGCGGTTGGCGGGTTCCAGCGTTCTCATTTCGGCGTGCACCTACCCGTCGGTTGCGACCAAATCTTGACCGTGCGGACTGGGCCGCCGGCCTGCAGTCCGTTGGTCTTGAGGGTGAGGTCGCACAAGTAGAAGTTGACCCAGTCGCCGTAGTTGCCGACGGCGTTGCCCACGATGTTCACCCCGATCGGTGTCCGGTGGAGCTGGTCGTCGTAAAGGTCACGCTGGTCGATGATCGGTTGTTGAACCGGCTCAAGGTAATTCAGTGTCTTGTGCAGCAGAGTCCGGTTGTCGGCCAGCAGATCGCCCACCGTACCCGCTCCGTTGCTGATGTTCGCGATGCCGGCCGCAAACGGTTCGGCGTGGTCGTTCAGGCCAGTGATCAGCTTCTCGAAATTGTCGACGGTCTCGTCGAAGTCCTTGCGGTGCTTGACCGTGGTGTCCAGCACGATGTTGAGGTTCTTGACCACCTCGCCGATCGCCTCGTCACGCTCGGCGATGTGTGAGGTCAGTTGTGCTGTCTGGTCGAGAATGTCGTTGATGGTGCCGCCCTGCCCCTGGAACACGGTGATGATGGCGGTGGCGATGTTATTGACCTTCTCCGGGTCGAGCGCACGGAACAGCGGCTTGAACCCACCGATCAGCGCGTCCAGGTCCAGCGCCGGCGACGTGTGCGACAGCGGAATGAATCCGTGCGGCGGAAGCACCCTGTCGGCACCTTCGCCGTCGCCGCGCTTGAGTTCGAGGTAGCGGTCACCGATCAGGTTGAGGTAACGCACCTGTGCGGTGGTGGACTGGTACAGCGGCACCGAGTGGTCGACGTTGAACTCGACCCGCACCCGATGGCCGCCGTCAACCAAGTGGATGTCTTTGACCTTGCCGATCTCCACCCCGGAGGCCCGAACGAACTGACCCGACCGCAGTCCGCTGATGTTGTTGAACTCTGCGGCGTAGGTGGTGGTTCTGTCAAAGCGCATCTGACCGAAGACGACGACGATCAACGCGGTGAAGAACAGCAACACCAGCGAGACGATGCCGAGCTTGACGAGGGTTCCGGTGATTTTCATGGGTTGATCGTGTTGTCCCCCACTTGGC
>DASXJI010000147.1:0-6861 GCA_036497495.1 Mycobacterium sp. | reverse complement strand
ACCTGCACCCAGTTCACGCCGAGCTTGGCCAGCCGTTCCAGGCCGCCCCGGTAGGCGTCGGCGTTGAAGTCATCGTCGGCCGGGCTGCCCCCTTCGAAATTGCTGAAGACGATATCGACCGTCGAGGGGTCCCGGTCTGCCTTGTCGAGTCGGCGGCGCAGATCATCGATGCCGTCCGCGAGCGCTTCCATCGAATCCATCGCCGCGGTGCGCGCGGTCGCCGCCAGTTGCGGGGGCGCCGCGAACGGGCACCAACCGTCACCCTTCTCGGCGACCCGCCGCCGGGCGGCCCCGGTGTTGCCACCGATCCAGATCGGCGGATGCGGATCGCTCACCGGTCGCGGATGTGCGGTGATGCCGTGGGCACTGAAGTGCGCGCCCTCGAAGGTGACGTCGTCGGCGGTCCAGATGGCCCGGATCACGTCGAGTGCCTCATCGAATAGCGCGGCGCGCTCCTCGAAGTCCACGCCGAGGGCGGCGAATTCTCGCTTGAGGTAGCCGACGCCGACGGCGAGGGTGAACCTGCCGCCGGACAACAGGTCCAGCGTTGCACCGGACTTGGCCACTACGAACGGGTTTCGGTACGGCAGTACCACGATGTTCGGAATGAGCCGGAGCGTGGTGGTGCGGGCCGCGGCGTAGCCCATCGCGACGAACGGGTCCAGTGCGTCGTGTCCCCCGGCTTCGAGCCAGCGCTGAGTGGGGGCCGGGTGGTCAGTGAACCCGAAGCCGTGGATACCTGCGGCCTCGGCGGCTACGGCCACCTTGGCGATGGCGTCACCCCTGACCAATTCCGGGTTGTACGGGTGGCTGTGCATCGGGTGGGTGATGGTGAATTTCATCTGCCGCTTTCCTTTTCCGAGCGCCGACGACGTGCCTGCAAAATACCGCGTGACATTTATACGATAATCTGTAAAGCCGGCCGGGCAACCGGCTGGTCAGTTTTACCGCCGCAGAGGAGCGCAGGATGACGGCGATCGTTGAGGGACTGACCCCGCTGGCGACAGGATTCTGCTTCGGCGAAGGCCCGCGCTGGTTCGAGGGCCTGTTGTGGTTCTCCGACGTGCTGGGCGAAGCCGTGCATACCGTCACCCTGAGCGGATCGATGACCACGCTGCCACTGCCCGGCGTTTCGCCGTCGGGTCTGGGGTTCCGGCCGGACGGCTCGCTGTTGATCGTGTCCACCGTAGACCGTCGGCTGCTGCGCTATGACGGCGAAACCGTGGACACCGTAGCCGATTTGAGCGCTCTGGCGCCGGCCGACCTCGGCGACATGGTCGTCGACAGCCACGGCCGGGCCTATGTCGGATCGCAAGCCTTCAGTGGCGGCGTCATTCTGCGGGTCGATCCCGACGACACGACCAGCGTGGTGGCGCGCGACCTGGACTTCCCCAACGGCATGGCCATCACGCCCGACCACCGGACCCTGATTGTCGCCGAGTCGATCGGCCGGCGTCTCACCGCGTTCAGCATCGGCGTCGACGGCGCACTGTCCGATCGACGAGTCTTCGCCGATGGCTTGGACGGGCCACCGGACGGCATCTGCCTCGACGCCGAGGGCGGCGTGTGGACGGCAATGACGCTGGCTCACCAGTTCGAACGCATCGTGGACGGTGGGGAGGTGACGCATCGGATCGACATCGGTGATCGCGCGGCGATCGCCTGCATGCTCGGCGGATCGGCGGACCGCACGCTGTTCATGCTGTCGAGCAGCGACGCCTATCCCAAGCGCCTGATCGGTACCCGGCTGTCCCGGGTCGACACGGTGATCGTGGATACTCCTGCCGCCGGTGTGAAAGGTGAAGGATGACCGATTCCTACTACGAGCTGATCGATGACGCCGACCCGTTGGGCGAAAAGTTCACTGCCACAGACCTTGTGCGCAGCACCTGGACAGCGGCCATCCAGCATGCCGCGCCGGTGTCTGCGCTTCTGGTCCGCGCGCTTGAACGCTGCGCCGCCCGCGATGACACCCGGCTGAGCCGCGTCGCCATCGACCTGTTGGGACCGGTGCCCGCCGACGGCGACATGTGGGTCCGCTCGAAAGTCGAGCGTCCCGGTAAGCAGATCGAGTTGATCAGCGCCGAGACGCTGGCCCTGGGCCCCGACGGTCAGCCGCGGCCGACGGCGCGAGCTACCGGGTGGCGCCTGCAACAGCTCGACACCACCGACCTGGTGCACGCCGCCGCCCCGTTGCCGGCCCCGCTGAGCCAGGCGCGCAGCCGTGATCTCGCCAAGAACTTCGATCGCAACTACGTGCACAGCCTGGACTGGCGCTGGCTGACCGAGCCGCTCAACGAGGGCCCCGGGGAATCGTGGATCAAGCCGACGGCCGACCTGGTCCACGGCGAGACGATGACGCCGCTGGAGCGGCTGTTCGCGGTCGCCGACTGCGCCAACGGCATCGGTTCCAAGATCGACATCACCCAGTGGACGTTTTTGAACAACGACCTCGTCGTTCATGTGCACCGGATCCCCGACGGCGAATGGATCGGCATCCGGGCCGAGACCAGCTACGGACCGGACGGGATCGGCACCACGGTGGGCACCCTGTTCGATGAGGCCGGTGGTGTGGGCGGTATTCAGCAGTCGGTGCTCGTGCGCCGACGGCCCGGGTAGCCGCGAGAGTGCAACTAGCGACGCATTTCTCGAGTTATGCCGTCGCTGATCGCACTTTCGCGGCGAGGGCGAATAACATCGACGACCCGAAGATGGATCCGATCGTTGATAGCCGCGGCGATCAGGTGGGCGACATCGTCGGCCCGCACCTGCCCGGTCGACCGCACGACCGAGGCTCGCACCCCGGTCCCGACGAACTCGGCGTCCAGACCACTGACCCACGCGTCGAGCATCCGGTGCGCGCCCTCCGGCGACGCCCCGATCAGTTCCGGGCTGAGCAGCACCACGTCACCCCGGCCGTTGTCGATCATCGGCGTAACGAGTTGCGCCACCAGGTGTTGCGCGCCGACCCAGGATCTGTCGGCCATACCTGCGCTGCTGATCAAGGCGTCGGCGGCACCTACCAGGTAGTCGGCGGCCTGCATGAAACGATCGATTGAAAGCGGGTCCGCGAGATCCAAGTGGGTGGCGAACACCGCAGCGCCTCCAGACCGAAGACGCGCGGCGAATTCCTCGCAGATGTGGGTCCGGCGCGCGCCCATCAACACCAGGTGCCCAGTGGCCGCCAACCGGGCTGCCGTCGCCAAACCGACGGGCGACGAGGCTTCGGTGATGACGACCGTCCTGGACTCGCTCACGACGGACGCCGATCAATCTCGGTCTGCCCCGCTAAACTCTGGTGGTCAACTACCTCGGGTGGGGCCGGAAAATCTCTGGCCGGGGAACATGGCAGTGACACGAAAACAGCGTGACACTTCGGGTTTATTTTGTAAAGTTTGGTTTATGGAGCAGACGCCGACCCTCGAGGGCGACACCTCGACGCAGCAGCGGATCCTTGCTGCCACGGCCGAGGTCCTCGGTCGGAACGGCAAGCGGAAGCTCAGTCTGTCCGATGTCGCTGTTCAGGCCGGGGTATCCAGGCCAACGCTCTACCGCTGGTTCGCATCCAAAGAGGACCTGCTTTCGGCATTCTCCAAATACGAGCGGCAGAGTTTCGAAAGCGGCATCGGCCGGGCGACCGCCGGCCTCAAAGGTACTGACAAGCTCGATGCGGCGTTGCGGTTCATCGTCGAGTACCAGCATTCTTACACCGGTGTGCGGATGGTCGACATCGAGCCCGAACATGTCATCAGCCAGTTCTCCAACGTCATCCCGCAGATGCGCGATGGTCTGCAGCGGTTGATCCCCGGTCCGAACGCCGCGGTCAAGGCGGCTACCGCGATCCGAGTCGCGTTCTCGCACTATATGATCCGCAGCGACGATGCTGACGAGTTCTTAGCCCAGCTGCGGCACGCGGTCGGCATCAAGGGCGCTGGTTAGTCGAACAGCACCGCGGCGTTCAGATAGCCAGTCGGGTCGAACGCCGTCTTCAGGGTTCGCATCGCCGCGACGTCGGCGGCTCCGCGTGACATGCCGACGTAGCGACGTTTGCGGCTGCCGACCCCGTGTTCAGAGCTGACGTTGCCGCCGCATTGCGCGATCAGGTCCATCATCGCGGCGTAGAGATCGCGCTCGTCCTCGTCGCTGCAGCGCAGCACATTCAGGTGCAGGTTGCCCTCGCCGATATGCCCGAACAACACCCCGACGGCGTCGGGCGCATGCCGGTGCACGAGCGCGTTGGCGTCATGGGCGAACGCGGGTATCGCGGACAGTGGCAGCGACACGTCGAACTTCAGCGGTGGTCCGAACAATCCGACCACCTCGGCCAACGATTCACGAGACCGCCAAAGCCGTTGTTGCGCAGCGAGATCAACACCAACCGCGGGCTCGCCTAAAGTCTGCACGCCTTCCAGTGCCTCGGCCAGGCGTTCGGTCTGATCGAGGTCGGCCGCCAGTTCCACCAGCAGCAGCCACTCGCCGCGCACCGGCGGGGCGACCCCCAGATGCTCCGCGGCCAGTGCGCTGGCCCGCCCGTCGATCAGTTCCAGCGCCGCGATGCCATCCATGTCGCGAAACAATCGGCCGGCGTCGACCAGTGCGGCCAGGTCGTCGAAGCCGCAGACGGCGGTCACCCGATGCGGTGGATCCGGGTGCAGCCGCAGGTCGAGCGCGGTGATCACGCCCAGCGTGCCCTCAGCGCCGACGAACAGCGCCGGCAGGTCGTAGCCAGTGTTGTCGGCCCGCACCCGCGAGTGGCGTCGCACCACCGACCCGTCGGGCAGCGCAACGTCCAGCCCGACCACCTGATTACCCATGTTGCCGTAGCGCACGGTGCGCAAACCGCCGGCATTGGTGGAGGCCATACCGCCGACGGTCGCGGTATCGCGGGCGGCCAGGTCGACACCGAATACCAGGCCGGCCGCCCCAGCCGCACGCTGCACCGCGGCCAGAGTGGCCCCTGCCGCGGCTTCGATGCGGCGTTCGGAGGTGTCGACATCGCTTATGGCACTGAGCCTTTCGGTCGACAGCAACACGTCGTCATGCTCGGGTACGGTGCCGGCGACCAGCGACGTCCGGCCGCCCTGGATCGTCACGTGTACGCCGGCGTCGCGGCACAACCGCAGAACGCCGGCCACTTCGTCGGCCGAACCGGGGCGCACCAGGGCGCTGGCGTGGCCGTGGTAGCGACCGGTGTGGTCGACGCTGCGGCCGGCCAGAACGTCGGGATCGGTGCTGACATAGTTCGCCCCCACCAGCGACGACACCTGGTGCAGCACACTCGCGCCCATGCCGAGGGTCTATCACATCGCCCGACGACCATGCAGGATAGGTCTCATGCAGCGTGAGGACGTCTGGTTCAACTCCGGCAGCGACCGGATCAGCGCGTGGTTGTATCGGCCGGCGAGCGACGGTGACGCACCGCTTTTGGTGATGGCCCACGGGCTGGGCGCCGTCCGCACGATGCGACTGGACGCCTACGCCGAACGCTTCTGCGCCGCTGGTTACGCCTGCCTGGTGTTCGACTACCGAAACTTCGGCGACAGCGAGGGAGCACCGCGTCAACTGCTCGATATCCGAATGCAGTTGCAGGACTGGATGGTTGCGGCGGCCTACGCGCGCACGCTGCCCGGCATCGATTCGAATCGAATTGGCCTGTGGGGTACCTCGTTCAGCGGCGGTCACGTAATCGCCACCGCGGCAAGGCTTCCGGGAATCGCGGCGGTCGTCTCGCAATGCCCGTTCACCGACAGCGTCGCCTCACTGGGCGCAGTGGATCCGCTGATCAGCGCTCGCCTCACGGCGCTGGCGGCGTGCGACCTGATCACCGCCCGCTTCGGCGGGACGCCGGTGATGGTCCCGGCTGCCGGGCTTCCGGGCGAGGTCGCGCTGATGACCGCCCCGGACGCCTATCCCGGCTTTCTGGGTCTGGTGCCCGACGGGGTCGAGCTGCGCAACGAGGTCGCCGCGCGGATTAGCCTGAAGCTCCTGCCATATCGGCCGGGTCGGCTCGCGGCGAAGGTGCCCTGCCCAATCCTGTTCTGCGTCTGCGAAACCGACACGGTCGCGCCGTCTGGACCGACCCGCCGCTACGCGGTGACGGCGCCCCGCGGCGAGACCAAGCTCTACCCTCAAGGACATTTTGAGATCTACGTCGGCGATGCCTTCGAGCGCGTCCTCGCCGACCAACTCGAATTCCTCGAGCGGAATCTGCTAAGGCCTAGCGGACGACGCTGACGCCACCGTCCACCGGGAACACCGCGCAGGTGATGTAGCTACCGGCCCGGCTGCCTAGGAAGACGGCGATGCAGAATCCGCGGCGCCAGCTCCCCGGCGAGGTGCTGGGTCTCTTCGACGGCTCAGGAACGACGGACGGCTGTACCGATGTCGGTTCCGACGCCCAGCGGCGATTCCACCCGAACCGCCTCGTCGCGGATCAGACCCCGCAGCAGCGCAGTGCTGAACTCGGCGGCGATCTCCTTGGCGCTGCGGCGGCCGCTCGGCCGAAGCCAGCGGTAGGCGCCCAGCGTCATCCCGATGTAGCCGAGCGCCAGGACGTGCGAGTCGCTTTGGTAGAACTCGCCGCTTGCAATGCCGCGATCGATGAGACCGTGCACGTGCTCATAGACCTGAGTCTCCTTCTCACGGACCGCGGCCACCTGTTCCTCGGTGAACCATTCGGTGATGTAGGGCTGCTCCTGGAAATACACCGCCGCGCCTTCAGGGTTGGCGGCGATCTGATTGAGCAACCGCACGGTGTACTGGTAGAGCGCCTCGCGGGCCGACATCGTCGGGTCGTCGTGCACGGCGGCTAAGGTGCGTTCGGCGGCCTGCTGGTAGATGTCGTAGAGGATCAGCGACTTG
>DASXJI010000146.1:0-4606 GCA_036497495.1 Mycobacterium sp. | reverse complement strand
GCCTGCGGTGCCCGAGTCGGCGGTGACCAGAACCGCCTCGGTGGAACTGGCCAGGAGGCCGGTGGTGGTGGTGACGTCGGCGTCGAAGTTCCCGATGGCGTTGCCGGATGCGTTGTCGACGGCGAATTCTTGATACATCTCGACGCTTGAGTTCAATGGCGGAACCCCGTTGACTCCGAAGATCTGGTCGCTGCCCACCGGAACGATGCTCTCGTCGTAAGAAGGGACCGTGAACGAGTTGACTGTCAGCGCCGTGTCTGCGTCAAACGGGATGGGAATACTGATTTCGCCGTAGGGGCTCACCAACGTATCCGAGACGACGTCGCCCGACGACGAAGGTGTCACGGAGTACAGGTTGTAGTACGAGCTGTCACCGAAAAGGTAGAAGACGTTGTACAGGGAGCCGACCGCTGGCGTGTCCCCGGCGGCGGTACCTACGGTGCCCGAGACGTCCTGGGTGACGAGGATTTCCTCGGTGTAGTTGAGCAAGACATCCGACGTGTTGGTCACCTCGCCCTCGAAGGCGCCCGTCGCTTGGTCGCTGGCGGCGTTGTAAACGTCGAATAGCTGATTTCCCTCGACGGCGATGTCAGCGGGCGGCATTCCGGTTACTGAGGTGATATTTTCGCTGACCCCGGCGGCCGGAGCGAATTCGTAGCCGTCGCTGAGGTGCACGGGCGGCGCGTCCACCGAGTTAGTGCCAAGACCCGCGGCTACGTCATAAGTGGCCGGGATGGACCCACCCCCGAAGGGGTTCGTCCAGGAGTCCGTGACCACGTCGCCGCCGGGCGAGGCGAGGGCGGAGTAAATGGTCTGGTAGCCACCGCCATAATTGGCGATGTCGATCACCGAGCCGACTGGCGGAGTATCCCCGGTGGCGATGCCCGCGGTGCCAGACAGGTCCTTGGTGACGAGGAGTAGCTCGTTGGCGGCGCCGTACAAAGACGGCTGGGTGCTTTCGTCGGCGTCGAAGGTTCCTACCGTCTGATCGGTCGTCGTGTCATAAATCTCGAAAACCTGCTGTCCCTGAACGCTTCCGGCGACCGCGGGAGGAGTCGTGGGTTCGCCGAAAAATCCGGTGATCAGTTCGGTGGAACTCGGATCGGGAATGATCTCGTAGCTGTCGGCGAAGGCTACCGCGGTGGGCAGGAACGCGGCGCCCAGCAGCGCACCGACGGCGACGCCCGAGCGACGGCCAATACGACTGCGGCGTCCTGCTGCGTAGCGAGGCAGCAAAATCATGTCGGCAGGGACGTCTGCATAGAGCCGCGTCAACCGAGCCGCACGACACTGATTACCCTGGGTTAATGAGTGTGCATGCATTCTCGTCTGCTGACCTGCGCCAGCAGGTGCACGACGCTGCGCGCCGGGCCCGAGGCGCCGCCCGTGCGCTGGCCTCGCTGCCGACGGTTGCCAAAGACCACGCGCTGCGCGTCGCCGCGGAGGAGATTGTGGCCCAGACCGAGCGCATCCTGGCGGCCAATGGCGAGGATCTCCGCGCGGCGCAGGCCGACGGCACCCCGGCCGCGATGCTCGACCGGCTGGCGCTGAACCCACAGCGCGTTGCGGGAATCGCCGCCGGGCTGCTCCAGGTGGCGGGGCTACCCGATCCGGTGGGCGAGGTGCTGCGTGGCTATACGCTGCCTAACGGGTTAGCGCTGCGCCAGCAGCGAGTTCCACTCGGCGTGATCGGGATCGTGTACGAGGGCAGGCCCAACGTCACCGTCGACGCCTTCGGTTTGGCGCTCAAGTCCGGTAATGCTGCGCTGCTGCGCGGAAGCGCATCGGCGGTGAATTCCAACCAGGCGCTGGTCGATGTGCTTCGGGCCGCGCTCACCGGTGAGGATCTGCCTGCCGATGCCGTCCAGCTCGTGTCGCCGGCGGACCGCTCCACCGTCATTCACCTGATCCAGGCCCGCGGATTGGTCGACGTGGTGATCCCGCGTGGGGGGGCGGGACTGATCGATGCGGTGGTCCGCGACGCACATGTGCCGACCATCGAGACCGGTGTCGGAAACTGCCATGTCTACGTTCACGACGCTGCCGATCTGGAGATGGCAGAACGGATCCTGCTGAACTCCAAGACTCGTCGCCCGAGTGTCTGTAATGCCGCCGAGACGTTGCTGGTCGACGCGGCGATCGCCGGCCAGGCCTTGCCGCGGCTGATCAATGCGCTTCAAGACGCCGGTGTGACCGTGCATCTCGATCCCGACGACGCCAACCTGCGTCGCGAATACCTGTCGATGGACATCGCGGTCGCGGTCGTCAACGGTGTCGATGAGGCCATCGGCCACATCAACGAATACGGGACCGGGCACACCGAGGCCATCATCACCTCCAATATGGCTGCCGCCCAACGATTCACCGAAGGGGTCGATGCGGCCGCGGTGATGGTGAACGCGTCGACCTCGTTCACTGACGGCGAGCAGTTCGGTTTCGGTGCCGAGATCGGTATCTCCACCCAGAAGCTGCACGCCCGCGGCCCGATGGGGCTTTCGGAACTTACCTCGACCAAATGGATCGGTTGGGGAGACGGCCAGACCCGCCCGGCCTGACATAACTGAGGAGAAACACAAACGTGAGTGTGCCTGCGCGGCCCGCCCCGCTGTTCGCCGATATCGACGACGTCGGTCGTCGGCTGGCCGAAACCGGTTACCTGCCCGACACCGCCACTGCGACAGCCGTTTTCCTCGCCGACCGGCTGGGCAAGCCCCTGCTGGTGGAGGGTCCGGCCGGGGTCGGCAAGACCGAACTGGCCCGCGCCGTCGCACAGGCCACCGGATCCGGTCTGGTCCGCCTGCAGTGCTACGAGGGTGTCGACGAAGCCCGCGCACTCTATGAGTGGAACCACGCCAAGCAGATCCTGCGTATTCAGTCCGGATCCGATGACTGGGACCAGACCAAGACCGACGTGTTCACCGAGGAATTCCTGCTCTCGCGGCCGCTGCTGACCGCGATCCGGCGCACCGACCCCACTGTTCTGCTCGTCGACGAAACCGACAAGGCCGACATCGAAATCGAAGGCCTGCTGCTAGAGGTGCTGTCCGACTTTGCGGTCACCATCCCGGAGTTGGGCACGATCACCGCCGAGCGGACGCCGTTCGTGGTGCTCACCTCCAACGCCACCCGCGAACTGTCCGAAGCGCTCAAACGGCGCTGCCTGTTCTTGCACATCGACTTCCCAAGCCCCGACCTGGAACGTCGAATCCTGTTGTCCCGCGTGCCCGAACTGCCCGGCCACATTGCCGAAGAGTTGGTGCGCATCATCGGAGTGCTGCGCGGCATGCAGCTGAAGAAGCTGCCGTCGGTCGCCGAGACCATCGACTGGGGGCGCACGATACTGGCGCTCGGCTTGGACACCATCGATGACGCGACCATCGCCGCCACCATGGGTGTCGTGCTCAAGCATCAATCCGATCAGCAACGCGCCGTCGGCGAACTACGGCTGAACTGAGGCACACCTGATGGCCGTCCGCCGCGTTCGTCCCAGCCAGCCGCTGGCCCCGCATGGCCTGCCGGGTCACCTGGTTGGCTTCGTGGAAGCCCTACGTGCACAAGGCATCTCGGTTGGGCCGTCGGAGACCGTGGATGCCGGCAGGGTGATGGGCGTTCTCGGGCTCGGTGACCGCGAGATTCTGCGCGAAGGTCTGGCGTGCGCGGTGCTACGGCGGCCCGAGCACCGCGAAACCTATGACGCGATGTTCGACCTGTGGTGGCCGGCCGCGCTGGGCGCACGCGCGGTGGTCGCCGAAGAGGGCGCCGTCGACCCCGACGTCCACCTTCCGCCCGACGACGTCGAGGCGATGCGTCAGATGCTGCTGGATCTGCTGACAGACAACCCCGAGCTCGCCGACATGGATGAGCGGCTGGTCGCGATGATCGCCCAAATCGTCGACGCCTACGGCAAGTACAACTCCAGCCGCGGCCCGTCGTATTCGTCATATCAGGCCCTCAAATCGATGGCGCTGGACGAGTTGGAGGGCAAGCTGCTGGCCGGCCTGCTCGCTCCGTACGGCGACGAACCGACACCGACGCAGGAGCAGATCGCCAAAGCGCTTGCCGCGCAGAGGATCACACAGCTGCGGAAAATGGTCGACGCCGAGACCAAGCGGCGCACTGCCGAGCAACTCGGCCGTGACCATGTCCAGATGTACGGCATTCCACAGCTATCCGAGAACGTCGAATTCCTGCGCGCCTCAGGTGATCAGCTTCGCTCCATGCGCCGTGTCGTGCAACCGCTGGCCCGCACGCTGGCGACCCGGCTGGCGGCGCGCCGGCGCCGCGCCCGCGCCGGTGCGATCGACCTCCGCAAGACGCTGCGCAAATCGATGTCGACCGGTGGTGTGCCGATCGACCTGGTGCTGCGTAAGCCGCGCCCGGCCCGTCCCGAACTGGTGGTGCTCTGCGACGTGTCGGGATCGGTCGCCGGATTCAGCCACTTCACCCTGCTGTTGGTGCACGCGCTGCGCCAGCAGTTCTCCCGGGTTCGGGTCTTCGCCTTCATCGACACCACCGACGAGGTCACCCACATGTTCGGCCCAGACGCCGACCTGGCCGTGGCCGTCCAGCGGATCACCCGGGAGGCCGGCGTCTACACCCGCGATGG
>DASXJI010000145.1:0-9178 GCA_036497495.1 Mycobacterium sp. | reverse complement strand
ACGACCCTGCCGGTGCCACCCATCGCGCGGATGATGCCGGTCTTGAGCCCGGCACCGATCTCCTCCTTGAACCGCGCGACCAGCAACAGGTTGTAGTCGGAGCCGACCGCCAACAGGATGATGACGGACATCACCATCACGAGCCAGTGCAACTTGACCCCGATCAAGTATTGCCAAAGCAGCACGGACATTCCGAATGAGGCGCCCAACGACAACGCGACCGTGCCCACGATCACCAACGCGGCCACCAGGCTTCGGGTGATGAGCAGCATGATGATGAAGATCATGCAGAGCGATGAGATGCCCGCGATCATGAAGTCGTAGTTCGACGCTTCCCGCAAGTCCTTGAACGTCGCTGCGGTGCCGGCGATGTACACCTTGGCATCTTCCAGCGCGGTTCCCTTGAGCGACTCGTAGGCCGCCGTCTTGATGACCTCGATGCGCGACATGCCTTCGCCCGTCGCCGGATCACCCTTGTGCGAGATGATGAAGCGAGCTGCCTTGCCGTCCGGCGAGAGGAACAGCTTCTCGACCCGTTGGAAGTCCGGGTTGGAGAAGACCTCGTGCGGCAGGTAGAAGGAGTCGTCGGTCTTCGCGGCATCGAAGTCCTTGCCCATGGCCGTCGCGTCTTGAGTGAGTTCGTCGGCCTGGTCGAACATTCCCGACATCGTGCTGTGCATGGTCAGCACCATGGTCCGCAGGCTTCGCATGGTCTCGATCTGCGGCGGCAGCAGCGCGACGAGTTGGGGCACCACGGCGTCGACGGTGTCCACGTCTTTGCTGAGCTCCCCTAGCTTTTCGCTGAGCTTGTCCACACCGTCGGTGGCGTTGTACGCGGACCGGATTCCCCAGCAGATGGGAATGTTGTAGCAGTGCGGATCCGCGTAGAAGTAGCTACGCAGCGGCCGGAACGTGTCGTCGAAGTTGGCGATATCGTCGCGCACCTCGTTGGTGATCGCGACCGTGTCTTTGGTGACGCCGGCTACCTGATGAGTCGTTCCGACCAGCTGGTTCATCAGAACGTTGACGCGCTCCAGCGATTTGATGGTTCCGCCGAGCTGGTCGGCCAGCTTGGACATGTCATCCAGCCGGCCCCTGGCGACCTGCAGGTTCTGCAGCTGGCCGGCATTCTGCATACTGAGCAGGAACGGAATCGATGTGTGCTCGAGCGGCGTGCCCTGCGGCCGGGTAATGCTTTGCACTCGAGCGATTCCCTCGACGCGGAAGATGCTCTTGGCCAGTTTGTCCAAGACCAGGAAGTCCGCCGAATTGCGCATGTCGTGATCCGACTCGATCATCAACATTTCCGGCATCATCCGCGCCTGCGAGAAATGCCGCTCCGCGGCGGCCATTCCGACGTTGCCGGGGGTGTCCTTGGGTATGTAGTCGCGGTCGACGTAGCTCACCTTGTAACTCGGCAGCGCGAGCAGGCCGACCATGGTGACCGCGCATGTCGCGGCGAAAATCGGTGCCGGCCAACGCACGACGGCGGTGCCCACACGCCGCCAACCGCGGACGCTGTGCAGCCGCTTGGGCTCCAACAGACCGAATCGGCTGCCGGCCGCAATGACCGCCGGGATCAGGGTCAGCGCCACGGCAACCGCGACCAGCATGCCCACCGCGCACGGTGCGCCCAAGGTCTGGAAGACCGGCAGCCGGGCAAAGCTGAGGCAGTACGTCGCGCCCGCGATCGTCAGGCCGGACGCCAAAACCACATGGGCGACACCGCGATAGGCGGTGAAATAGGCGGTCTTGCGATCCTCACCGTTGTGGCGCGCCTCGTGATAGCGCCCGATGAAAAAGATTCCGTAGTCGGTGCTCGCCGCGATCGCGAGCGACACCAAGATATTGGTGGCAAACGTCGAAAGTTTGATGACATCGTGCAAAGCAAGGAAGGCAACAATGCCTCGGGCGGCGGCCAATTCGATGCCGACCATGGCCAGCAGCAGTGCCACCGTGACGAACGATCGATAGACGAAGAGCAACATCACGAAGATCACCACGACCGTAGTCACCAAGATCTTCACGACTGTCTTGTCGCCGCTTGTAAGACCGTCGGCCGCAATCGCGGCCGGACCCGTGACATAGGCCTTCACGCCTTTCGGCGCCGGCGTGCTGTCCACGATTTTGCGGACCGCGGCGACGGAATTGTTGGACTTTGCCTCGCCCTGATTGCCAACAAGGTTCAGCTGAACGTAAGCGGCCTTGCCGTCGGCACTCTGCGCACCCGCCGAGGTAAGCGGATCTCCCCAGAAGTCCTGTATGTGCTGCACATGCTTGGGGTCGGACTTCAGCTGGCCGATGAGCGCTTCGTAATACCGATGAGCGTCTGGACCAAGAGGTTGGTCACTCTCGAGGACGATCATCGCCATCGCGTCGGAATCCGACTCCTTGAATACCCTTCCGATGCGCGCCATGGCTCTGACCGACGGCGCGTCTTTGGTGCCAAGCGATACGGCGTGGTCTCGGGCGACCTGTTCGAGCGTGGGAACCGCGAGCGTCACCAGCACCGTGATCGCCAACCACCCGAGAATGATGGGTACCGACAGCCGGCGGACGGTTCGCGCTACGAACGTCCCGGGAATGCGCTCCTCACGAGCATGGTGGTCGCTCATGCGCCCTTCACCAGGCAGTGCGTGTAGGCATTCACTTCGTTCGAGATCCTCTCGGCTTTGACCTGACCGTTCACCACAATCCGGCAGCCAATACTGTCGCGGTCGCCCTGTGCCACAACGTTACTAATAACGGCCGGAAACGTTCGCCGTGATCTGCAAAGACCAGGGTAGTCGTGCGCGGCCGACTCGGCGCGGCTCGGAGTTCACCTCAAAATAGCTGATGCCTGCGACCGTGCCCACGGGACCGAAAGCCCGGTGAACCACGGAACTTCGGGACGACGACGGTGTCGGTCCCCGTGGAGCTCGAATGGGCACTGGGCGTCTCCGAACCTGTGGCCCTCGATACCAGAGCGACCAGTGGGACGAGTAACCACGCAGTCGCGAGAATGCATCAGAGGTTTTTTCCATGCTTCACCCTAAGAATTCGACTTACCCGGCATAGGGTCTTCACCTGCAGTTATCCCGTCAACTTCGGCGCTTTTCGGGCGGCTCTTTGTGTCGCCACGCGCTCACGCATCACGCGGTCGGCGTCGTCTGATCATGGCCAAAGACAACGAGAATTGATCCGTCTTTCGGACGGGGCCCGCCTGGCCTCCCGTCGTACCTGCGGTTTTCGCGATCAGCGCTGGTCGTCGGGGCCAGCCGCATTGCACCGCGGACTCACGCACATGTCATACTGCCGCGATGGCCACCGCGAACCGCCTGACCCGCAGCCCACTAGTTCATCGACTGGTGATAAACCCCTTCGTCTTTCGGTTGATATTCACCTCATTCGCCACCACCCGGTTCGCCTCTCAGACTCGTTTGCTCGGCGGCGATGACTGGTTGTTCTTCAACTACGGATACGAAGAAGACCCACCGATGGGTATTCCGCTCGAGGCGGCCGACGAACCGCACCGGTACTTCATCCAGCTCTATCACCGCACCGCGACCCAGGTGGACCTGAACGGAAAGCGCGTACTGGAGTGCAGCTGCGGCCATGGCGGCGGGGCCTCATATCTGGTGCGCACTCAGCAGCCGGCTTCCTACACCGGATTGGACCTGAACCCGGCGGGCATCGAATTCGCCAAAAACAGGCACCACTTGCCCAACCTGGATTTCGTGGAGGGCGACGCCCAGGCTCTGCCCTTCGCGGACGAATCCTTCGACGCGCTGGTCAACGTCGAGGCCTCGCACCTCTACCCCGACTTCCCGAAATTCCTGTCCGAAGTGGCGCGGGTGCTGCGCCCGGGCGGACATTTCCTTTACACCGACTTCCGTCCTCGTTCCGAGGTCGCCGAGTGGGAAGCAGAGCTGGCCAACTCGTCGCTGCGGCAGCTGTCCATGACGGTGATCGATCAGAACGTGCTGCGCGGCAACGAGAAGAACGCCCCGCGCAAACACGCGCGCATCAGCCAGCACGGCGCGGCGATCAGCCGTACCTTCGCCCGCTATGCCAGCGACATGACCGACTGGGCATTCAACGGCGCACTGCGCGGCGGCGAGTACACCTACCGCGTGTACTTGTTCACCAAGGATTAAAAGCGCGTCGGTACGCTGAAAACTGCTGGTAGAGAAGGAGAAAGGGGGCGACATGGCAACGGCGACGACCGACCCGGTACGGCTGCCGCCTGCGCTGCCGTTGCCGAAGCTCGTCCAGAGCGTGCTGTTCCTGACCTCGCTGCAGTACTCGGTCGTGCCGCAGCTGAGCCGGCATTATGGCGGCCCGTTCACCATCAACCTGCCGGTCTTCGGTAAGACGGTCGTCCTCCACGATCGCGAGACCGTCAAAGACGTATATAGCACCAGCTTCGATCTGATCGAACGTCCGACCAAGGTTCTCGGCCAGGCATTCGGGCCCGGATCGACGTTCAGCCTGCTCGGCAAGGAACACTCGGAGCGGCGAAAGCTGGTACTGCCCAACTTCTCTGGCAAGCGAGTGAAGAACTACGAGAGCATCGTCGAAGACGAAGTGCTGCGCGAAACCGCGAACTGGCCGGAGGGCCAAGAATTCGAGACGCTGGAGACCATGACCCGGCTGACGCTCAACGCGATCATGCGGGCCACGTTCGGCGAGCGCGCCGACGCGCTGGACGAACTTCGCATCGTGATACCGCCGTTGATCACCCTGGGCTCGCTGCTGCAGCGGATGCCGCCGGTCGTGCGACGCGAATACGGTCGCTGGAGTCCGGGCAGCAAGCTGGCCGGATATCGGCGACGTTTCGACGCGGTGATCGACGAACTCATCGCCGAGGCGCGCGCCGAGTCGTCACTGGACGGTCGAACCGACATGCTCGCACTGCTGTTGCAGGCGCGCTATGAAGACGGCCAACCGATCTCGGATCGCCACATCGCCGACGAGCTGCTGACATTGGTGGCCGCCGGCCATGAAACGACAGCCTCGCAATTGGCGTGGGCCGTCGAGCGGCTACGCCGCCACCCCGAGGTGATGACGCGGCTTGCCGAGGAAGTCGACGCCGGCGGATCCGACCTGCGGCAGGCGACGATCTACGAAATACAACGCGTCCGGCCGACAATCGCGGCCTCGCTGCGCACCACGAAGACCAGAGTCCGGTTGGGCGAGTGGGTTCTTCCCGAAGACACCGGGGTAATGATCGATTTTCAACTCGCGCACGAGTCGGACGTCAACTACACCGACCCGGAAGCGTTCAACCCGGACCGGTTCGTCGGAAACCCGCCGCCGTCGTTCCGCTGGGTGCCGTTTGGCGGCGGCATAAACCGTTGCGTCGGAGCATCGTTCGCTCATATGGAGATGGATATCACGCTACGTACGCTGTTCCGCGAATTCCGCTTCGCGCCCACCGATGCACCCGACGAAAGCCGTAACTTCCGCGGTGTGGCGATTGCGCCGGGCAAGGGCGCACGTGCGGTGGTCTACCGGCGTACGCACACCGCGTCGAGTGATCGCGACTCGGTGTCGGTCGCCGACCACAGCAGCTGACTCCAACCCTCGCCTGGCATACTTCCGGGCATGCCCACGACTACGGAACGCGTCAACGACATTGGCTACCGGGCCTACAAAGCGTTCATCAACAAGATCTGGTACCCGTTCCTGACCCGTCGGCTCGACACCCAAGACGTCACGTTCCTCAACTACGGCTACGAGGACGAACCGCCGCTGAACCTCCCCTTGGACGAGAACGACGCGCCCAACCGGTACTCGATCAACCTCTATCACCAGGTGGCCAGCCAGGTCGACCTCACCGGCAAGAAGGTGCTGGAGGCCAGCTGCGGCCACGGCGGCGGCGCGTCGTACATCAAGCGCACCCTCAAGCCCGCCGAATACACCGGACTGGACTACAACCCGGACGGCGTCGCGTATTGCAGCGAGCACCACAAACTGCCCGGCCTGAATTTCGTGCATGGCAATGCCGAAGACCTGCCGTTCCCGGACAATTCATTCGACGCGGTCGTCAATGTCGAAGCATCACACGCCTATCCGACGCTCTCGAAGTTCCTGTCCGAGGTGGCCCGCGTCCTCAAGCCGGGCGGTGATTTCCTCTATGCCGACTTCCGCGGCCGCCCCGAATTCCCGGTCTGGGAGGGCGCTCTGAACGAGATGCCGTTGCGTCAGGTGTCGAAGCGCGTCATCAACGACAGCGTGGTGCGCTCGCTGGACGCCAGCGCGCAGGACAAGTTGGACCTGATCAGCCACCGGCTGCCGAAATTACTGCGGCCGTTCAGCCGGCACTTCGCCGGCGTGCCAGGTACTGGGATCTACAACGTGATTCAGAGCGGTGGCGCCGAGTACCGGATCTACCGCTTCACCAAAGACTGACCGGCGGTCAGGCTATCGCGTAGTCCGACATCGGGAATCGGTCCTGCTCCTTTACGGCGCTACGCACCGATGTCGGACGGAACAGCGGCGCTTCACCCTTGCCGGTGTGGTTCCTAAACCAGTAGGACCGCGAAGTCACGCAGTTGCCGAGCTCGAACGCGGAGTCTTTCATTAGTGTCGTCATCCGCTCGAGGAAGCGGGCGTTGGCCTCTTCGGTGACCTCGAAGGTGCGGGCGCCGCGCTGCTGAATTTCACCGAACAGCCGTTCCATGTGTCGCATCTGGTATTCCACGGTGTTGAACCAGGACAGACCCACCCACGCGTACGGACTGGCCATCGACAGGAAGTTCGGGAAGCCGGGCATCGAGATACCTTCGTAGGCCTGGAATTGGGTTTCCCGCCACCACTTTCCGAGATTCTTGCCGTCCCGTCCGATGACCTCGATCGCGGGCAGATTGGCCTCCCAGACGTCGAATCCGGTTGCCAGAACCAGGGTGTCTATCAGGCGCTTGGTGCCGTCGTTGGCGACGATGCCGTCGGGCTCGATCCGGTCGATCCCGTTGGTCTCCAGATGCACGTGGGATTTGGTGAAAGCCCGGTAGAAGTCGTTGGAGATGGTGGGACGCTTGCAACCGAAGTCAAAGTCGGGATCCAGTTTTCGTGACAGCTCCCGGTCGCGCACCAGCAGCAGCCGGTACAGCCTCGAGAACTGCGAGATGGCTTTGTTGACGACCTTGAAGTACCGGTACTTCCACATGGTGATGACCATGGAGAATTCCAGAATGGCGTCGGTGTACCAGCGCAGCAGGCGCTGGATTGCCGGGAATCGCGCGAAAAGTCGTTGCACCGAAGGGAAGAACTTGACGTCGAACTTCGGCAGCACCCAGATCGGGGTGCGTTGATACACCGTCAGCTCGGCGACTTCCTTCGCCAACTCAGGAACGACTTGCACACCGGTAGAGCCGGTTCCGATCACCGCGGCCCGCCGGCCGGTGAGCGAAAAGTCGTCATCCCAGGCTGCGGTGTGAATGATGCGCCCGCCGAACGTTTCGATACCGGCGATGTCCGGCATCTTCGGCTGGCATAGGAAGCCGGTCGCGACGATCAGGAACTGCGTGCTCAGCGTCTCGCCGCCGGCCAGCGCAACCCGCCACACCTGGGCGTCCTCGTCCCACCGGGCACCCTCGACGGTGGTGTTGAACCGCATGAAACGGCGCACGTTGTATTTCTCGGCCACGTGCACGGCGTAGTGCTTGAGTTCAGAGCCCGGGGCATACATCCGGGACCAGTAAGGGTTCGGCTCGAACCGGTAGGAGAACGTGGGTGACGGCTGATCGACCGACAGACCGGGGTAATGGTTGACGTGCCACGTTCCACCCAGATCGTCTTCACGGTCGAGAATCACGATGTTCTCGTAACCCAGGCTGCTCAGCTGGATCGCGGCGCCGATTCCGCCGAAACCCGCCCCCACGATGATCACATCGAATTGCTGCTCGCCCATAAGAACTAAACGGTACCTTCTGCTGCACCAACGGTGAAACGACGCCGATAATGACTTAGGTGGCGCACGCTGGCCCTCGGGCGCGGGTGACCGTCAATTGGATCAATGTCCAGCAGCATGGGGATGTTTCGAATACGGTCCCGAAATCAGATCGGACATTTCGAAGGATTCACATGCGTTGCCTCCGCCGCCGTTGCCACGTCAGCGTCGCGTGCGCCATCGCAGTGGGAGGTCTCATCGCGGCTGCTACGGGACCTCTCCCCCGCCCGTGGTGCAAACCCGCGACACACAGCTCATCGACTCCGCGGATTCGCTACTCGGCGACGGGGCGGCGCTGGTCATCGGCGGCAGCGGCATCCCGCTGCCGCCAGAAAGATACGTGGACGCCGCTGACACGTTGTACCTGGCGCCGCGCGGCTTCACCGGCTCGCCGCAGGCGCTCGACACGCCAGCGAGCTTCTATCCCACCCACCGGTGTCAACAGCCTGACCGCCGACGCTTCCGAAGCCCTGGGCTCAAAGATCCTGGACGCCGCGATTCTGGGTCAGATTGCCACCGGAAAGGTCGACGCCGACAACCCCGTGGTGGTGTTCGGCTACTCGCAGAGCTCCGCGTTCTCGTCGATGACGATGCAGCAACTGGAAAGCCAAGGTGTCCCCGGCGACGACGTGCATTTCGTACTGGTCGGCGATACCGCCGCTCCAGACGGCGGCTTGCTGGAGCGCTTCGACGTCACTGCTGGACAATCCGACGCTGGCCCCGCTGGTAGATGCCGCCTACACGTCGGGGCTCATCGATACCCTGCAACCGACGTCGCAGGAGCTCACCCAGGCGCTGCTGGGCGGTAGCTTCCCGCTGTCCGACGCGACTTTGCTCTCGCCGCCGGCCGACATCAATGACCTGAGCGCCACCCTGTCGGCTGCTTATGCGGCATTGTTGCCGGTTGCCGACACCGTCAACGCGTTGACGACCTCGCTGCCCTCGTTCGATGTCAGCGTCTTCCTGGATCAGCTCGAGACCGGCAATCTGATCGGCGCGATCGGTGACCCGATCGCGGCTGACGTAGCGCTGGTCCCGTTCGCGCTCTTCTTGGGTTTGGGTCCGGTCGCCGACGCCGTTGAAGGCACCCTGCCCAACATCACCGGCCTGATCCCGTAGCCTAAGACCCGAACGGCTAACCAGCGGTCAGAGCGTGTGTACTGTCTAATGGGAATTGGCTGTTCGAGGGGCAGAATTTACGTTGATCTCGAGTCAACCGGGGCATAGAGATAGTCATGAGAATGA